>JALWLB010000148.1 GCA_027081145.1 Campylobacterales bacterium | reverse complement strand
AATGGGCACAAAAATATAAAATAGAGATTAAAAAGGTATTAAATAAAAATACCTACTATATAATAGGACAACAAACCAAACCACTATATATCTCAAAATAAGATAAATTTTTAGAATAGGCTATTATTCGATAAGGCATTGGGTGCTATTGTATCCAATGCCTTATATCTTCTATCAATACAAAAATCCAAACAGCTAAAACAAAACTTTCGCCCCAAAATAGAAAAAAAGATAGAAAATTTTAAAAACTTTCTCTTGGATACTTTGCATTCCAAAGAAAAGTCGATGTTACAGAAACTTCTACAAAATAGATTTTAGTCGGTAATTAAACTTACATGATATCAAAATCTATTTTTTATAACTTCAACAATTTTTTCTCTAACTTCTTTAACATTTTTAAATTTATCATTTATTTTGTATTTAAATACCACTTATAAATTTTTTTTATTCCATCTTTCAATTTTACCTTATGTTTCCAGCCAAGTTTATGAAGCTTTGAAGGATCTGTTAGTTTTATCATCGTACCATCTGGTTTTTTAGTATTAAAATAAAAAATACCTTTAAACCCAACTATCTTCTTAATCATATTTGCAAGTTCACTGATACTAACATCTTTACCTGTTCCTATATTAATGTGTGTATTTCGGATTTCATTGAGTTTTGAGTTTTGAGTTTTGAGTTTTGAATTCATTTGATGAATAATATCATTAAAATCAATTTTTTCCATGAGAAATACACATGCATCTGCCATATCTTCACTCCAAAGAAACTCTCTTCTTGGTTTACCAGAACCCCAGATTTCTATCTTAGTTATAAGTTGTGAGTTATAAGTTGTGAGTGAAATGCCATATTTATCTAAAATTTTCAAAATTTCTTCTTTACTTGCATTTCCATTGATACTTTCAATAGGATTTTTATCCAAATCTTTTCTGATAGCTTCCCAATTATTTTCTTCCAAACATTTACCTAGATGTATCTTTCGTATCAGTGCTGGCAAGACATGAGATTTTTCAAGGTCAAAGTTATCATTCTCTCCATAAAGATTGGTCGGCATAACGCTTATAAAGTTTGTACCATGTTGGAGATTATAAGATTCACACATCTTGATACCTGCTATTTTGGCTATAGCGTAGGGTTCATTAGTATATTCCAGTTCATCGGTAAGCAGATACTCCTCTTTCATCGGTTGTGGACAATTTTTTGGATAGATACATGTACTGCCTAAAAAAAGTAGTTTTTTTACTCCATTTAGATAACTTTGATGTATAACACTGTTTTGGATTTGTAGATTTTCGTAGATAAAGTCTGCTCTATAAGTATTATTTGCTACTATACCTCCCACTTTTGCAGCTGCAAGAAATATAAACTCTGGTTTATGTTGTTTGAAAAATGTTGTTACTGCTATTGAATCTAACAAATTTAGCTTTATCCAGGTTATTGGTGTATTGGTGTATTGGTCTATTGGTTTTCGGTCATGATAATTTACTATAATATTTGTATAACCTTTTTGAAGTAGGTTTTTTATGATGGCACTTCCTACTAGTCCTGTTGCACCAAAAACTACAATTTTGCTATCTTTTGCCATCTTGAGATTTTTAGAGCTTTCTGATATAGTGTCATTACAAATCGCCTTTGTACACTCCTCCTCATTTTTGAGTGGAGTAACTATCGATTTTTGTAACTTCTCTTGTGATTGATAAAAATCTTTGTGCATCCAACTTTGCCTCTACTCAAAATAGTTCATGATCGTATAGCCACCATCTTTAAGATATTGATCTTTTGTCATTAACTTGAGATCGCTTTTCATCATATCATGTACCAACTCTTCTAATTTATACTCTCTTTTCCAGCCTAATTTTTTTTCTGCTTTAGTTGGATCTCCTAAAAGAAGATCTACTTCTGTTGGTCTAAAATATCTAGCATCCACTTCTACTACAACTTTATCTATTAGTGTATTTGTATATTTGTTGTTTGTTTTTTCTTCATATATTTTTGCATCAATAGAATCAATAATGCCTTTTTCATCTATCCCCTCCCCTTCAAAACGAAGGTGAATACCTACATAATTAAATGCCATCTTTACAAAGTCTCGCACCGTGGTAGTTTGTCCTGTAGCAATAACCCAGTCTTCTGGTTTATCATATTGAAGTATCATCCACATCATTCGTACATAATCTTTAGCATGTCCCCAATCTCTTTTGGCATCAAGATTTCCAAGATAGAGCTTATCTTGAAGTCCAAGTGCTATTTTACTAGCAGCTCTTGTAATTTTTCTAGTTACAAATGTTTCACCTCTTATGGGAGATTCATGGTTAAAAAGTATTCCATTGCATGCAAACATATTATAAGCTTCACGATAGTTTATGGTGATCCAATAAGCATACATTTTAGCAACTGCATAAGGACTTCTTGGATAAAAAGGTGTAGTTTCGCTTTGAGGGGTCTCTTGAACTTTTCCATAAAGCTCACTTGTTGAAGCTTGATAGATTTTTGTCTTGTTAGTAAGCCCCAACAATCTTACTGCCTCAAGTATTCTTAGTGTTCCTGTACCATCTGCATTTGCCACATACTCTGGTGTTTCAAAACTTACATGAACATGACTCATTGCAGCTAAGTTATATATCTCATCAGGTTGAACTTCTTGGATAATTCTTGTTAAATTCATCGAATCTGTCATATCTCCATAGTGAAGGATAAAATTTCTATTTTCTACATGAGGGTCTTGATAGAGATGATCTATTCTATCTGTATTAAAAAGAGATGTTCGTCTTTTGATACCATGTACAATATAACCTTTCTTTAAAAGAAATTCAGCCAGATACGATCCATCTTGTCCTGTGATACCTGTGATAAGTGCTACTTTTTTATTCAATCCAGTTTCCTTTTATTAAAAATTAAATTATTTATTGTTTTATGTAGTTAAAAATAGTATTTTATCTTTTTTTTATTTATAACGACTTAAACTACCATGTAGTGCAAATTAAAATCAAATAACATTTTACCTGATTAGAAAAATACTCTTTTAGGATTTTCAAATTTTTCTCATTCTAGTTTTTTAATGGCAACTTAATAGTATAGCTAAATATCAATTCGTTTACCATTTAAACTAATTGTATTATTCTGTTTTTGATACTCTTTTATCCCTATATTTCCTTTATTTTCTATCCATTTTATGAGTGTATCTCTTTCGCCTTTATATTCAAAATATGGCACTCCATATCCACATGATGTGAGCACCAAAGAGATATCAAGTTCAAAATATTGTCTAACTCCATTAGTCATTTTAAAATATTTATTTACCTCAACCCATTTGTTATTATTTTCTCTTATCTCTTTAGCTTTGCCATATACTTTTAAAATGAGCGGTTTTTTATCAAAAGAGCACCACATGATAGTCATACGAGCGTTTTCTTGCACATGGGCTGCACTCTCATTGCCACTGCCTGTATAATTTAACCAAATGATCTTATTTGGGTTAATTATCTTTAAAGTATCCATACCTTTTGGTGAGAGATTTACAAATCCTTCACACCCAGCAGTTGCAACAAAAAATATATGCTGATTATTTATAAACTCTATATGTTTTTGATCCAATTTATCAAATTTTTCTGCCATATTTTATTCCTTGTGTAATAATCTCATTTTTCCAAAAAGTTCATGTGCATTTTTGTCTTTTATAAAACTTATATTATAAGGATGTGGTAAAATATGCTTTTTGTACCGTTGTACTACTTGAAATTTTTGTAACTCTTTTGCAGCCACTCCAAATAGTATCAACTCTATATCATAGCTTTTTAAACATTCAAGCAATTTATTTACAAACGCCCTCCACTCTTTGATATGTTTTTTTGACTCTTCTTTTGTAGTAAAAACAAGTGCTGTATTTAAAAGCAATACTCCATTTTTCTCAAAATTTACTCTCAAATCATGTAGAGTTTTTATATATGGTGTTTTATCAATTTTTGATATGGCATTTTGTGATAAATCATCATTTAACTTTTTATCACACACCAAAAGAGTTTTTATAAAATTTCTCAAACTTGTAGCTTTGTTTACCTCTTTTGACAACCCATTTTTAGAAAATATCTCTTTTACTTTGCCATCTATAAAAGCGTATCCAATGGCACTCTCTTTTCTAGGATATGGATCTTGCCCAAATAGGATATATTTTGTATCTTCTAAGCTTAGAGTTTTAAAAGCATTTAAAAAGTTCTCTCTATCTGGAAAATAGCTATTATCTTCTTTTAAAAATTTCAAATATTCACTATCAAGTTCACCTAAAGCACTATCTATTATCTCTTGCCAAGAGTTAGAGAGTTTTTCTATCATCTAAGGTTTGCAATTTTTAAGATTAATTCCACTTCACCTATAGGAATTCTCTCATTTTTGGCAATCTCTTCTGCACTATATCCTTTTTTGTATAGATCCAATACAATATCCTCGTTTGCCGTTGAGTTAGTTGGAGAAATCAAGGTAAATTGTTTAATACTTTGTTGAAGCTGTTTAATCTCTTGTGAGCTTCGTTGATCAAGATCTTGTATCTTCATCTCTATATCTTTTAAACTTCTAATAGTATTTAGTACATGATCACCCAATTCATTTATCTGCTCAGTTACTCTTTTTTCTACCTCTTCACACTCTTTTTTTATAGAGCTATCATCTGCAATCACTACACCAGAGCTATCTTGTTCTTCTATATCATGTAGCCTAGAGTTTAAATCATCAATCGCTTTTTCATAAGCTATAAGTTTTTCACTTTGAGATTTATCTTTTAGATAAAAGTATCCTATCAATAGTATCAAAACAATCGCAAAAACTATCATTACCACAAGTTCCATTATCATAGTGCACTCCTTTTTTTTCTTCGTATCTCTTCTCTCTCTTTTGCCATCAAATAAGCATTCCAATCTCTTCTATCTTTATCATGTATGATTGTAATTTGTGCAAAATTTTTAGATATCGCTTTTATAAACATAGGGACTTCTCTTTTTGGGAAAAATGCCATATTTACTCTTGCATAATAGCTCTTATCTTTTTGGAAAATATCCTTTTCAACTCCTACATGATTAAAGCCTATTTTGTTGATCATTACACTATTTTTAAGCACTAAAAGATCTTTTTTTTCCTGTTTGATATATGCACTCAATTCATCTATTTTTCTATGAAGTTCAACCATAAGGGTTAACAATACTTGATCACTATCTTTTGCTTCACCAGTCGCTTTTGCTCTCCTTAACCATTGCCCCAAAGAGTCATCCTCAATTTCACTTAAAAGATTGTATTCTCTTTTAAATTCATCATTTCTCTCTCCAAGCTCTTCAAAACTCATTTGCAAGATAGTATCTATAAGCCTAACATTTTCCATCTTATATCCTATCAATTATTACGAAAATAAAAAATATTATACCAAGATAGCCATTAAGGGTAAAAAATGCTTTATCAATTTTGCTAAAATCTTTACTAACTATCATATGTTCAAAATATAAAATTATAGCTGAGATCAAAACACCAAAATAGACAAAAAACCCACTTTGTGAACTAATAGCAAACAAAAGCCAAAATAAAATAGCCAGTGCATGAAAAATCTTAGATATGAACATCGTGCATTTAAAGCCATATTGTGATGGTATAGAAAAAAGTTTTGCCTTTTTATCAAACTCCATATCTTGTAAAGAGTACAAAAGATCAAACCCTCCAACCCAAAACATTACTCCAAGAGATAAAAAAATAGACCACATAGTTATCTCTTCATTAACTGCTACCACTCCAGCAATAGGAGCCAACCCCAAAGAGAGTCCAAGAACCAGATGAGCCAAAGAGGAAAATCTTTTAAAAACTGAGTAGCCTCCCAAAATCAATAAAATAGGAATTGAGAGATAAAATGCCAAATCATTTATCATGTAGGCACTTAGTATAAAGATAATTGCATTAATAATTATAAAAAATAGAATAGTCTTATCATGTAATCTTCCATCAACACTTGGACGATTGATAGTTCTAGGGTTATTTTTATCTATATCTTTATCTATGTATCTATTAAAACCCATTGCAAAGTTTCTAGCACTAATCGCTGCTACAACACCCAAAAACAAAAGCTTCCAACCAAACCAACCATTTGCTGCTACAATCATAGCTATAAATATAAAGGGTAGAGAAAAGATAGAGTGTTTAAACATTACAAGTTCATTTAGATCATGTAGTAGTTTTGTAATTTTTTTCATCATCTATTTTCTAAATCCAAAATGAGTTTATCTTCTAAAGCACTAAAAGCTCTATTCATTGCATCTACTATCTCATCTTTTGAATTAATTGGAATTTTTATACTAAATAAAGTGTTATCCCATGAAGCATCAAGCGTAACACTATTTTTATCTGCAATAAATTTATGTATCACAATATTTAAAATAATATCTGGCTTTGTTGAGCTATTTTGTGGATAACGATATATATTTGGTGAATTTAATCTTTTTTGCAAAGTTGCAACTATACGATTTGTTAGATATATATCCAAATATGTTGCCCACTCTTTATTTTTTAGATAAATTATTTCACTGTTTTTTTCTAACATAGGTATATTTTTGCTTAGCAAATATTGAGGTAAGTCTATATTTTTTATACCTATGCTTTTGTTAAACTTTTTTGTAGAGTGTGTTATATTTTGATTTATCAATAGATATTGTTTTTTATTTGCACACCCATATAACATAAATAGAGCTAAAATTATATAAAATATTCTCATTTTTTAATCTCCAAAAATTAATGAATTTGGTTTTTGATCAATTTTGTATAAAACTCTCTCAAGTGCTTTAGAAGCTTTAGCAACATCTTTCATAGTCTCTTCTAAATCATCTTTTGTTTTTGTGCTACTTGTTATCATTTGCTGAGTTGCTTGTAGTGTTTTTTGAAGCTCAAGCAAAGATGAATTTATCTGTTTAGGCAAATTGTTTAAATCATTTTGAGATGTAATAGAGTTCAAGTTTTTAATAGTAGAGTTTAGATTTATCAAGATATCATGTAGAGATTGTTTATTTGAATTTAGTAATTTTGTTAATGAGTTTAATAATATAGTTATCTTTTTATTTATATTGGCAAACTTTACACTTTTTGTTGGAAAAACATCATAAGCTTTTGAGATAGCAATTTTTTGTGGACTCTTATCTTTTGCATAAATGAGGTTGATATAAAGAGAGTCTAATAAAAAATTTGACTGAGCAAGTGTTGCTACAAGCCCACTATCTAATGCGTCTTTAAAATTTTCTCTACTTTCATTTTTATCTTTACCAAATATTGATAAATCAATTTCAGCTATAACTACAGAATTAATAGTTTGGTTTTTGGAATCAAACCAAGAGTTAATATCAACCACTTGTCCAATTTGCAAATCAAAAAATTTAACTGGTGCTCCTATATCAAGTTTACCAACTGATTGGTCAAAATACATTTGAAATAATCTTGTATTATTTAGTGCAAAACCAATTCTATTTTGTCTAGCTTCTGATAAAGAGGAGAATAGTTTATAGACATATTGTCTTTTTGTCGATGATGTTGTAGTTTGCTGTGTTGGTGAACTAAATGCTATACCACCATATATTAGTTGAGAAGTTGATGCGAAAGAAATATCTAATTTATTACTGTTTAAGCTAACATTCACTTTACTTATATTCCAAAATTTTGTTTGTTCGTTGATGAGATTATGATAAGGCTCTTTGATAAATATATCAAATTCAACTCGTCTCCCATCTTTTGCAAGTTTTACCTGTTTCACTTCACCTACAGCAATATTTCTACAATATATCAATGAGCCAACTTCTAAATCATAAGAACTAGAAGCAATAAGCTTAAAGTACCTACCTCTTATATTCTCTTCATTTAAATATGGCTCTTTTAATCCAATAAACTTCTCTCTATAAGATCCACCCACTTCACTATAAAGCTCTATATAGCTTCCTGAAACCAAAGTTTCAAGTCCTGTTATTCCACTTTTATCGATTTTTGGTTTAACTATCCAAAACTTTGCATTTGTATTTAAAAACTGTTTTGCATCTTTGTTCATAGATGCAGTAACAATTACACCTTTTCCACCCGGTTTTAAAGATATTTTTTTGACAACTCCTATAGGAACATCACGAAACTTAACTGGAGATTGATTTGCCTTTAATCCAGCACTTGTTTCAAATTCTATAGTAATTTCAGGACCTAATTGTGAAAAATAGCTATATGCTAACCATAAAGATATCAAAAGTGCAATGATTGGAACAAGCCAAATAGACAGATTAATGCGTTCATTTTTGACTACTTGTACTTTAGGTATCTCTTTTTTCACTTCTTTTCTCCCAAATTAGTCGTGTATCAAAAGCTAATGCTGATAAAAGGGTAAAAAACACCATCATAGCAAAAGCACTTATACCAACTCCTGGATATATTTGTACATTTGTTAATTGTACAAGAGCTGCCAATATAGAAACTACAAAAACATCAATCATTGACCAAGGACCAATGAGTTCTGTTATATGAAATAGTCTTAATTTATCAACATTTTTAGTATAAATTTTTAATTTTGTACTTATTAATAAATATGATAATAAAATAAACTTAACAATTGGTATAAAAACAGATGCAAAAAGAATAATCAAAGCGATAGGATATGATCCATCTTTCCAAAGCACTATAATACCACCTATAATGGTATTTGCACTCTGGATCCCAAACTTTTCAGTTATAAGTACTGGATAAAAATTTGCTGGTATAAATAAAATCATAGCAGTAATTAAATATGCAAGTGACTTTTGAAAACTAATATGAGCAAAATGGTGTATTATGGAATCACATCTACGACAAATTGTCCTATCTCCTTGATCAATATTTACAGCTTGGCAATATGGGCAACTTATATATCTTTGTTTATTTTTCATAAATTTGCTTTTTTAAATCCCAAAGAGCAATAATGCTTATACTTTTACTCATATATATATCAAACAAAACAAAAAGTACTAACGCCCAAAATGATACACCAAAATGTATCTGTGCATAACCAATTAATTTAACCATCGCAATCAAAATAGAAATTAAAAATATTTCAACCATACTCCAAGGAAGTAAAGAAGAGAGAGCAACAAGCATCTTTTTTACCAATTTTTCATAAATTTTTAGTTTCATAAAAACCAATAGTCCAATAAACAGAATTAAAAGAGCAAAAGGGAGTATAAATATAACAAAAGCAGACAAAACTCCTATAAAATAGTATTTTTGTTCAAACATTGTTACAAATACAGAACTTAGCGTAATATCATGACTTACACCTTGAAAATCTATTGTGACAATTGGAAATAGATTTGCAACTATGAAAAAAATCAGTGTTGTTAAACTTAGTGCTAAACTTTTATTTAACAAATCATTATGTTTTCTATAAAGCACACTATGACAAGTTAAGCAAGTTGCTTTAGTTGCATCTGTAAGTGCCACTTTTTCATGTAGTGTTGCACACTTGGGACAAATTATTAGTTTATCAAGCTCTTTTGTATCTTTCATGCAAAAAATTATATCATAAGAGTGTAAAATACATTTATGAAACAAATAGCAATCATAGGTCCTACAGCAAGTGGAAAAACAGATATTGCACTAACTTTGGCAAAGAATATCAATGCAAATATACTCTCACTTGATTCGCTAAGCATTTATAAAGAGATAGATATAGCTTCAGCAAAACCAACAAAAGAGCAAAGAGACAATATAAAACACTTTGGAATAGATGAGATATATATAAATGAGCCTTTTAGTGTTGTAAAATTTTTTGATATTTACAAAAATGCTTATAAAATAACACAAAAAGAGTCCAAATCTTTGATCATAGTTGGAGGAACAAGTTTTTATCTAAAATCTATGATAGATGGACTATCTTATAAGATTCAACCTAGCAATAATACTTTATTAAAAGTACAAGATGCTCTACATGATCTTCAACAAGCATATAACTTTATAAAAAAAATGGATTTTTATTATGCCAATAAAATTAGCTCCCACGATAGTTATAGAATTCAAAAATGGTATGAGATATATTTTGAGACAAACATAATTGCAACCAAATATTTTAAACAAAATTTAAAAAAACCTCTAATTAAAAATATAGAAATTTATAATATAGAGATAAACAAAGAGACTTTAAAACAAAAAATATCTCAACGAACATCTAAAATGATAAGCAGTGGACTAATAGATGAAGTATTTAAACTGGAAAAAAAATATACAAGAGAACCAAAGCCTATGAAAGCCATAGGAATAGCTGAAACATTAGAGTATCTTGATGGAAAACTATCATTTAAAATGCTACATGATAAGATATCTC
>JALWLB010000147.1 GCA_027081145.1 Campylobacterales bacterium | reverse complement strand
ATTTTATTTTAATTAAGTTTTATTCAATAATATTAACTTATCTTTCCTTAAAATTTGGTACAAACTACATTAAGTAACTTTTTACAAAAATAGAAAAATTTTACTTAATATTAATTTAATAATAACAAAGATATTATTTAGCTAAATAACATTTCAAAGGGGCAATTTATGAAAAAAAATAGAGTTTCAACAATAGCAGCAAGTGCTATTTTGGCAAGTACACTAATACTTAGTGGATGTAGTGATAAAAAATCATCACCCGAGAATTCATCAGCACAACAAGATACTAAAACCTATAATTTAGAGGGAGTTGCATCAAATGTTGGCCCTATATCTGGTGCTATTGTAATAGCTTATGATGCAAACTCAAACGAGATTGCAAGAGTAGAAACTGCAAGTGATGGATATTACTCTTTTGAAAATCTTACAACTGCAATAGATCATGTAGTGCTTAGCGGAGGAACTGATTTAGGGTTGGATAAACAACTTGGAGGAGGAGATGATAGCTTTGTAACAAATAAGTATCGATCACATATATCTAATTCTACACAAGACTTAAATATACTTAGTGGTACCAATATAGCTGATACGCTAGAAAATCGAGTCTTTTTTAAGTATGCTCAAAAAGCTCTTATGCTTTTAAACACCTCTATATCAAAGGATGATGCTTATAAGTTAATAGCACAAAATGGTTTTACAGATAATAAACCAGATGTATCTAAATTAGCAAGTGCAAGTGGATTAAGTGGAGATAATCTTACAATGTTTACCACTATATTAGAGACTCTAAAATCCCAAAGCCAAGATCTTTTGGATGATGATAAAAAAAGGCTTGCTTATGGTGTAATGAGCACTATCATGTACACATTTGATGAGATGGCAAATGGAACTAATAATAGTAGAGTTAGAAATGGATTATCTCTTAGCGTTGCAAATGTAAATCAAATCACTAGTGCAAGTTCAATTAGTAGTATCCAAAACTATCTATCAAATAATAGCAATGTTTCATACTCTGCATATGGGGCTGGAATTTTTAGAAATATGGGAAATACAACTCCTCCAGTTATAATTAGCTCAAATCCTCCTTCAAACTCCCAACCAGCTACAAATCCTGCTCCAGCTGTTGCTCCAGGTTACTTAACCTGTGGTAATACAACTCCATCTAGCGGAGCACCAAAAGTTGATTGTGGTCCAAAAAATGATGAGTTTTCATTTGAGAGTGATTTTGGTAACCTAAGACCAAACAACCCAAATATAGATGGTGGCTTTTTAGTGTATGATGCATACTCAACAAGAGGTGGTATCTGGAACGAGATAGATCCAAGCTCAAATAGAATAAAAAATATCTGGATTACTAGAGAGTATGTTAGATTAAATACAGCAGCACAAGCACTAAGTGTAGATCAAAAATATAACTTAATAGAGAGTTATCTTGATAATCTATTTACAGTCAATGCATACACATTTCAAAATGGACACAATGAGTTTGAATTGGCACCAAATCAAACAAGAAGCTTTTTAGCTACTATGGCAATTCATTTTACCAACAATCAAGATGCAAATAACCTTGATAAAGAGTTTTTAGCAGTTGCATTTCAAGTAGATGTAAAAAAGGTTGGAAATAGATTTGTTTATACCTCTCCAGCAGATAGTAAAATCTTATTTACATTAAAAGAGTTAGGAAAAAATGGCTATTTTTTAGTAGATCAAAACCAAGCAGACAATATAATATCTGTAGATCAAGATATGGTGTTTGCTCCATCTGATGGATACTCTGGTAGTGTAGGTGGGAATTTACAGTTTAATTTGGCAACATATTTTAAAAAGATTATCAAAAAAGCTGAAAATGGCAATATGCTTCTATCACGAGGTGCTGAAGTTGCAAAAAGGATTATTGTAAAAAATGTAACACAAGAGGGACCTATAAAGTTTCATACATCTTTAGTTGAAATTATTGGAGAATCAAATGGTAAAAAGATCTTTGATAGCGATTTTGTAAGAAATCCAGGAACTTTTGAGCCAAAAAATTTTGGATTGGCATCTAATGGATTTGATGTATCTGGAACTCAAATTAATCCTTATATCAATGCATATAATCATGGAGAAATTAGAGGTATAACTTTTAAAGTTTTATTAAAATAGACTATCTCTTTTTAAAAAAATGGTTGCTAAAAACTTAGTAACCATTTTTTTATCACAATCAAATTATGCTCTTTTAAAATCATCTTCAATTCTAACTATATCATCTTCGCCAGTATATTCTCCAACTTGTGCCTCTATTAGTACTACTGGGATTTTTCCTTGATTTTCCAATCTATGAACTTCACCCATTTTTATATAGGTAGATTCATTTGGTCTTATCAGTTTTACTTCATCTCCTACTCTTACAGTTGCTGTACCACTAACTACTATCCAATGTTCATTTCTATGAAAATGTTTTTGAAGGCTTAATCTTTTTCCAGGTTTTACGATGATTCTTTTTATTTTGTAATTATCAT
>JALWLB010000146.1:12491-37177 GCA_027081145.1 Campylobacterales bacterium | reverse complement strand
GAGCTATTTTTTTCTTATTTTTAGTTAGAGACAACTCTTTAATATCAAAGACACAACCCTCCCCTAAATCTACTCTATTTTCATGTGTACCAAAACTGCGTTTGAGTAAAGATTCTACACGAACTTGCAACTCTTTAAGAGCAAAAGGTTTTCTAATATAATCATCACACCCAAAAGAGAAGCCTTTTTCTACATCTTCAACACTATTTAATGATGTGATAAAAATCACAGGTACTTCTTCACCTTTTTTACGAATATGTTTCAAAAAATCAAAACCACTTATGTTTGGTACTTTCACATCTAAAAGCATCAAATCGATATGCTTTTCATAAGCTATTTCTTCTGCTTTGAAACCATCATATGCTTCATAAACTTCATAGCCCTTAAGTTCCAAAAACTGTTTTACTGTCTCATTTAGTTGTATATCATCTTCAAGTAATAAAATCTTAGCTTTCATTACTTCTCTTTAGAAGTCTCTCTTGATCCATTACTCATATAACAACTTTATAAATATCAAAACAAACAGTATTTAACATTTAGCCAAAAGACCATCTTTTAATTGATTGTAACTATCAACTCCTACTAAAGTTTTTACAATTTCCAGTGCAAAACACAAAGCTGTTCCAGGTCCTCTTGAAGTCAAGATATTACCACTTTTAACAACTCTATCTTCACTAAAACTACTAGATTTAATCTCTGTTTCATATGATGGATAACAGGTAAATTTCTCTTTTAAGACTCCTGCCTTTTCCAAAGCTATTGGTGCAGCACAAATAGCTGCTATATTTTTATTTTGTTCATCAAACTCTTTTAAAAGTCTCTGAACTCTCTCATCATCTCTTAAATTTGTAGCTCCTGGTATTCCACCTGGAAGTACTATCATATCAAAATCACTCGATCTTACATCATTTATACTATTATTTGCCAATATAGTTATACCATTTGCACCATTTACTTCAGGATTAAACAAATATGCAGTTGTCACCTCAACACCAGCTCGTCTTAGTACATCTATGATACTAACCGCTTCAATCTCTTCAAAACCTTCAGCCAAAGGAACCAATACACTTGCCATAAAATCCTCCTTAGATTATTTAACTTTTTCTAAATACTCACCTTTTGTAGTATCTACTTTTATTACACTTCCTTCAAGTACATGAAAAGGTACTGAAACAACAGCACCACTCTCTAATGTTGCTGGTTTTTTACCACCTTGTGAATCACCTTTAAAATTTGGTGGAGTTTCAACTATTTTTAACTCAACCGTAGCAGGTGCCTCAACACCAATTGCATTACCGTTATGAAATAGCACTTCAACATTCATACCATCAATTATCCATTTTTTTACATCACCCACTTGCTCATAACTCAATCCAAGTTGCTCATATGTATTTGTATCCATAAACTGTAACATAGATCCATCATCATAAAGATACTGCATTGTTTTTTGTTCAAGATTTGGCTGTTCACACTTATCACCTGCATGGAATGTTTTCTCAATTACTTTACCATTAAGATATGATTTTATCTTACATCTTACAAATGCTGCACCTTTACCAGGCTTTACATGTTGATACTCAACTATTTTATAAGGAATACCGTTTAATTCGATTTTTAATCCTTTTTTTAAATCACTCATATAATATGATGCCATTACTTCTCCTAATTTTTTAACCAAAATTATACAATAACAACATTGTAATACCAAATTTTTTCAAATTTTTTTATAAATCTTTTCAAGTAACACTCAAGTAACAAATATATTTTATACTTTCATCGTTATTAAATTTTTTAAGGGAGATATCATGTTAAAGAAATATATTACGATTTCAGCAGTTAGTGCACTATTGCTGGTTGGTTGTCAAAGCACAACAGACTCTAAAAACTCTTCAACTAATACTGACATTACAGTTGAAAGAGGTCCAATTCACGGAGCATTGGTATTGGATGCAAATGGTCAAAGAGCTTCATTTTTAGGAGATGGTAAGTATAGATTTGAATCAACTCCAGTATATCCAATTACAGCAGATGGAGGATATATAGATATAAACAGAAATGGTCAAATTGATGAGGGTGAGAGTGAGCTTGAATTTTCTATGCAAAGTGATAATGGAAGTGTTATAACTATGGCTTCAACAATTGCTTCAAATAAAGATTTAAGATCACTACTAAGAAGTGATTTTGATTTAACAGATAAGATGATAGATCATCAAACGCCAAAATCAAATAAAATGATTGCTGCAATTTCAGATATAGTTTATGCTTATTGTGTAGAAAATAATACAACTCCATCAAAATTAACAAAAGATGATCTCAAAGCTTTAAATAAACAGATAAGAGATTTGGTACAAGAGTATAAAGAGAGTAATAAAGATATATCTTATTTTGAGAAAAAGATGTTTGATAAGATTAAAAAAAAGAATCATCTAATCAAGCAAAAAAAGTTGGCTAAAATTCATCAAATGATTGAATCTTTCAAAAATGAAGATAAGATCAACTTCAAAGATATTCCACTCTCAGACTTAACAGATGCACAAAAAGAGAAAATTATATCTATTGCACAAGAGTTAAAACTTGCACAAAATCTTTATAGTAAAATATATAAACAGTGGGAGTTAAAAATCTTTAGAAATATCTCAAAAGCTAAATCTCATCAAATCAAAGTTATAAAGTTTTTAGCCGATAGATATAATTTAGAACTACCTCCAACATTCAAAGATGAGACATTTGAAGACTCCTCATTACAAGAAAAGTTAGATGATCTATTAAATCAAGCTTTAAGTTCTGAACAAAATGCACTTGAGGTTGCTATATCAACTGAAGAAAATAGTATAGAAGATTTAAATCAAACACTACACAGTGATCTTCCAAAAGATTTAGAGCTAACTTATGCTCATCTATTAAAAGCGGATCAAAGACATCTGTATATTTTTCAAAAAATTCTCGATCGATATGCAGAAGATGAGACAAGCGAATAATTTATAATAACAAGAGCCAAGTGCTCTTGTTTTAAACTATGGTATAATAACAAAAAAGGAGTATGAATTTTGATAAAAAATATAGTCTTATTTTTTGCTGTTATTATCTTTTCAAGCTCACTATTTGCAAATGATATAAATGAATTAATTATTAAAATTAAAAATGCAAAACCATCTGAAAAACGATTACTTATGAATGAGTTAAAACTCAAACTTCGTACCGCAAATCAAATCTCAAGACAACACGCCATGAGTGAACTTAAAAAAGCATTTGCATCAAATAAGCTTCATACCAATACAAAAAAACCACACATAAAAACACCATATAAAAGAGATAAAATAAAACATATAAATCATCAAAATGATAAAATCAGACCCCACAAAAAACCAAATGAGATAAAACCAGATAAAAAATACCCACATTATAAACGATAGATAAATGATTATAAAAAAAGTTTTAGCTATAGTTTTTATATGTTACTCTAGCTTGGCATTTGCATATCAAGATGAGGATCTTGATGGGGTTGATGATAGTATCGATCAATGTTTAAACACCCCTTTTAATGAGCTTGTTGATGTTAATGGATGCACTCTTGATGCAAAAAAGAGCTCATGGATAGTAAGATTTGGATCTGATATAAGCTTTGAAGATATACAAAATAGAGTCTCATCTTTTAATATAGCAATTGATTATAATTATGCAAATTTTTTATTTTCAATCTCAAATTATAGCTATTATGAAAATTATCAAAACTATATTAGCGATACAAACTCTCTATATCTAAATGGAGGCTACATGATAAGAGAGAATAATTTAGATACCTTTTTTAACATAGGATCAAAATTAATACTAAAGAGTGATGAAAATTCACAAAATGATTACTTTGCTTCACTTGAACTTAACTACTCTAAAGATAAAAAAAGTGATATATTTGTTTATGGAAGTTACACAATAAGTGGTAAAAGTGATACCAATAACTATCTATCACTCTCTATTGGTAGTGGATATCTATTTAGCGAAAAATTTTATAGCTCTATCTCCTATGATTATAGTAGCTCTTATTATGTTGATACCAATCCTTATAGCTCAATCTCGATTTTTAGCAGTTATCAATTTAATAAACGCTACTTTACAACACTAAATTACGCCTATGCACTAGATCAACTCTCATTAACCCATACAATCTCTTTAAGATTTGGAATCTATTATGATTAATGTACTTTTGTTAGAAGATGATCCAATACTCTCAAAAACTCTAATACGATATCTATCACAACACAATATAAAAGTAAAGTGGGCAAAAAATGGTGAAGAAGCGATAGATTTTAGTTTTGAAAATCGATACGATCTATATCTATTTGACATAAATGTACCTCTATTAAATGGTATAGATCTATTGGCATCTCTAAGAGAGGCTGATGATTTGACTCCAACTATCATTATTAGTGCACTTCAAGATGTAAAATCTGTTACAAAAGGATTTATCGCTGGAGCTGATGATTATGTAAAAAAACCTTTTGATCCAGAGGAGTTACTGATTCGAATCAAAGCAAAAACAGCACAATTAAAACAGAGATTAAAATTTAAAGATATAGAGATTGACTTACAAACAAAAGAGATCTATAAAAATAGCAATCCTATATTTTTAGGAGATGTGCAAAAAAATCTTTTAATTTCACTACTACAAAACCATCCAAACCCAGTATCAAAAGAGGAGCTTATGTTGCTTTTAGAAAAACCAACCGATTTAGCACTTCGAGTCAATATCGCAAAACTCAAAAAAAATATTAATATAGAGATAAAAAGTGTAAGAGGAGTTGGTTATAAAATTTAAGCTTTTTGAAAAAGAGTCCTTTATAAAGAGCTTTTTACTCTTCTTTATCATTATAGAGCTATTTTTAGGATACATTTTTTATAACTACTATACACTACAAAAAGAGCATTTAGAAAAGAATATCTTTTTAGAGATGAAAAATTATAGCTTCTTTTTTAAAGGTGATAAGTTTGAGATAGATATCGTACCAAGGCAAAAAACTAGTAAATTGTATGAACTATATATAGATGATGATCTTTTATATATACTTGTACCAATGGGTGAAAATATTCAAGATCTTTTACAAATTTACTATCCAAAAAGTGCGTATGAGCATCTACTATCAAACACATTAAAAGAGATTTTATTTCAATTTCTATTTTTATCTTCTATATCCATAATTATCTCTTTGGTATTTTCCATATATGCACTAACTCCCATGAAAAATGCTCTAAAACTTTTAGAAGAGTTCATAAAAGATATCATACATGATCTAAATACTCCAATTACATCAATACTCATAAATCTAAAAATGATAGATAGTAAAACACAAGAGATACAAAGCATAAAACAGAGTGCCAAAACTATATCAATGTTATATAAAAATCTTGATCACTATTTAAAAGAGTCAAATTTACAAAAAGAGAAGATCTCTATAAAAAATAGCATCTTAGAGCAGATAACATTTTTTAAATCTTCATATGATTATCTAAAGTGGGAGATCGATTTGGATGATTTTTATATCTTTAGTGATAAAGATTCATTAAGTAGAATTTTTTATAACCTTCTTAGCAACGCTTGTAAATATAACACTAGTGATGGATTTGTCAAAATCAAAACTGCTAAAAATAGTATCACTATCTCAAATAGTAGTTATGGCATAAAAAATCCTAAAAAAATTTTTGAAAGATTTTACAAAGAGAGTGAAAGAGGAGTTGGCATAGGTCTTCATATAGTAGATAAATTAACCAAAGAGTTGCAAATTAAAAAAGAGATTGATATTAAGAATAATATTTTTACAATAAAACTTTACTTTTGATAAATTAATACAACTTTGATATCATGTAGTCATGAAAACATTAACTATTATTGACACATTTGGATTTTTTTTTAGAAACTACTATGCTCTTCCTTATCTAAAGAGCAAAGATGGCTTTCCTACAGGACTTTTAACAGGATTTATAAACTTTATCTCTTCACTTGATGGAGAATATAGTACAGATTATCTACTATTTGCACTAGATAGTAAAACTGAAGGAGTAAGAAAAAAGATCGATCCAAACTACAAAGCAAACCGCCCTAGCCCACCTGAGGATTTAACAAAACAACTTCCAGTTGCGATAGATTGGATCAAAAAAATGGGATTTGAGCAGTTGGAGTTTGATGGATATGAAGCAGATGATATCATAGGTTTTATCACTCACTGTGCAAAAAAACAGAACATCAAAGTTCGTATAGTAACTCACGATAAAGATCTTTATCAACTTATAGATGATGGAGTTGTTGTTATATATGATCCTATAAAAAAGATAGAGATTGATGAAGAAAGATGCAAAGAAAAATTTGGAATTACTCCTAATCAAATAGTTGATTATTTAGCGATTGTTGGTGACTCATCTGATAATATCCCAGGAGTGAAAGGTATAGGAGCAAAAGGGGCTGTTAAACTTTTAAAAGAGTTTGGATCACTTGAAAACATATATCAAAATATAGAAAATATAAGAAATCCACGAACTCAAGATTTACTAAAAGCATCAAAAGAGAATGCCTTTTTAAGCAAAAAATTGGCCTCATTATATAATGACTTTATGAGTGAGTGTAAAATTAGCGATTTTGCATTTCCAAACCAAAATCCAATACTAAAAATCAAAGATGAGTTAGAACGATACGGTATAAAAGCAATCTTAAAACGAATAGAGTCTCATCAAGTTAAAAATAGCTTAGAGTTTAAAGCAACACTATTAAATGATAAAGATAAACTCTTCTCACTCATAGACTCTATCTCAAAAGACTCTATTGTAGCATTTGATACAGAGACAGATTCACTAAATCCAAAAGAGGCAAATATAGTAGGATTCTCTTTTGCAGTAGATGAAAAAGAGGCATTTTATGTACCAATCGCACATAGATATCTTGGAGCAATTGAGCAGATATCAAAACAAGATGCAAAAAAGGCACTTGAAAAGTTGATACAACACAAAATTGTAGGACAAAATTTAAAATATGATCTTGCTGTTTTAAAACATAATTTTGATCTACATGATATCAAAATCCATGCCGATACTATGATAATCTCTTGGCTACTTGATCCCTCCATTAGTGCATCACTCGATAATATGGCAAAAAGATACTTTTCATACGATATGATCAAATTTAAAGATATTATCAAAAAAGGTGAAAATTTTTCACATCTTGAGATAGAAGAGGCTTGTAAATATGCAGCTGAAGATGCTTGGATGACACTTAAATTATATAACTTTTTATATCCAAAATTGGATGATGAACTATTATCTGTTGCAAAAAATGTTGAATTTATATTTATCCAAACACTTTTAAATATGGAAGATGCAGGAATTAAAATAGATATAGATTTTTTTAAAAAATTAAAATCTCAAGCAGATGAAAAAATAACAAATTTAACAAAAGATATCTATACACTAAGTGGTACTGAGTTTAATATCAATTCAACCAAACAACTTGGAGTTATACTATTTGATAAACTAAAACTACAAGCCACAAAAAAGACAAAAACAGGATATAGCACCAATGAAGAGGTATTAAAATCACTCATTAATGAGCACCAAATTATACCAAAACTTTTAGAGTATCGTGAAATTTATAAACTAAGATCAACCTATATCGAACCTCTTTTAAAACTTGCTTTAAAAAATGAAAAACATAGAATTTATACATCATTTTTACAAACTGGAACTTCAACTGGAAGATTAAGTAGCAAAAATCCAAACTTACAAAATATTCCAGTCAAAACTGAAATAGGAAGAAAAATAAGAGAGGGCTTTGTAGCAAAAGATGGATATAAACTTGTAGGAATAGACTATTCTCAAATTGAACTTAGACTGTTGGCTCATTTTAGCAAAGATAGTGCACTTATAAAAGCTTTTAAAGAGGACAAAGATATTCACCTTGAAACTGCTATTAAAATTTTTGGAAAAGATTTAGCTCATGAAAAAAGAGCTATCGCAAAAAGTATCAATTTTGGACTACTTTATGGTATGGGAAGTAGAAAGTTGGCTCAAACTATAAATGTCAGCCAAAAAGAGGCAAAAGAGTATATAGATAGTTACTTTAGATCATTTCCAACTGTTAAAAACTACATAAAACAAACTCAAGAGTTTGCTAAAGAGCATGGATATGTAAAAACCATTTTAAAAAGAAGAAGAGTATTTGATTATGCTAATGCAAATGCTATGCAATTAGCAAGTTATGATAGAGAGAGTATAAATACAATTTTTCAAGGAAGTGCAGCCGATATCATCAAACTTGCTATGAATAAATTAGACAAATCTATGGATAAAAACAGCTCTCAAATGTTATTACAAATTCATGATGAACTTATCTTTGAAGCGAGAGAGGATATCGCTACAAAATTTGCAAATTGGGCACAAAATATTATGGAAAATATCTATACTTTAGAGGTTCCTCTAAAAACAACTCTAAGTATTGGAGATAATTGGAGTGAGTTAAAATAGTTCATACATGATAACTAAAATCCAACAAAGAATATGAAGTATTAAAGAAAACAGCACAGCAGTTGCAGCCACATCTTTGGCTGCTTTTGCCAAAGGATGAATCTTATTAGTTACCAAATCCACAACATTTTCAATCGCACTATTTAAAAGCTCAACAATTAAAATCAAAAATGCAGTTATAACTAAAATCATTTTTGAATAAAATGTTAATGGAAGAGAATAAATAGCAATAAATATAAAAAATCCAAAAAAAAGTTCAAGTTTAAAAGAGGTTTCACTCTTTAGTGCATGAGTAAGTCCATCAAGTGCATATTTTGCATTTTTAAAGAGTGAGTATTTTGGTTTGTTATTCATTGAATTCGCCTTTGCAAAAAAGTTAAATTATTTCAATCTTATTTTAACATAAAACTTTATTAAGCAAATTAATACTAAAATGAAATTAAATCAATACGAGGAGAAAAAAGATGTTAAAATATATCAACAAATACTCTTTAGTAGCTATAACTTTAGCCCTACTAATAGGATGCAATAACAATAGCGGAAGTAGTAATGAAAGTGATCTATCAAAAGATTCCGATCCAGTTACAATAGAGAGTTTAAAAAGTTTACAAAGCTCAATAGATAAAGATACTCGCTCATCAATAAAAAGTTTATCAACAAAAGTATCAGATGAAGAGATAAAAGATCCATCAAGTATCGATTCTGCTCAAATATGTGAGAGTGGCAGTATAGACTTTAACCTACAAGAAGCTCAAAATCAATTCAGTTTTGAAGCAAAAGAGTGTATGGTAGATCAATCTACAATAGATGGTGCACTAGAGATAAATGGTAATGAAAATGATATGAATATAGAAATTAAAGTCACAAAAGAGTTAAGTATCAAAGATCAATTCTCTTCACTACTAGCAAAAAAAGATAGTTATCTATCCATAAAATTTGATATGCAAAATAATATAACTATATCTTCATCTTTTGATTTGCTCTTAGATCAAGAAGAAATTAAAGTTGATGATTTGGTTATAAAAGCAAAAGAAGATACCACAAGTGTGTCAATCTATATGCCATCGGGTGAAATGCGTATAGGAAAAGTTTATTTAAAAGTTGATCCAAATTATGATAATAGTAAAACACCATTTGTAATCAATGATGATGGTTCATTACAAAAAGGTGGACTTATAAAATTTTTAGATATACTAAATCACAAAATGGAAATAGAAGCTATATCTTCAAATGAGATTGAATTTAGAGTAGATCAAAATGGAGATGGAGAATTTAGTGAAGATGAAAAACTTATACAAAATTTAGACGAATAATCTCATTAGCAAGTTTTAACTTGCTAATGAATTAAACTCCTCAGCCAAAAATTTACCAGTATAACTTTTTGTCTCTTTATATCTTTTGGCAACCTCTTGTGGAGTTCCTGCATCTACAATTTTACCACCTTTGCTACCACCTTCTAACCCCATATCTATTATATAATCAGCATTTTTAATAATATCCATATTGTGTTCAATCACCAAAACACTATTTTTCAAATCACACAAATGCTGAAGCACTTTTGTAAGTCTATCCACATCTGCAAAATGAAGCCCAGTTGTTGGCTCATCCAAAATATATAAAGTTTTACCTGTATCTTTTTTACTAAGCTCTTTTGCCAATTTTATTCTTTGAGCTTCGCCGCCACTAAGAGTTATAGCATTTTGCCCAAGAGTGATATATCCAAGTCCAACATCTTTTAGTGTATTTAATTTTTGTGCTATTTTTGGTACAGATTTAAAAAATTCACTAGCTTCATCTATACTCATATTTAAAACATCAGCGATAGATTTTCCTTTATAGTGAATCTCCAAAGTTTGAGCATTATACCTTTGTCCATGACACGCATCACATTTGATTTGAATATCTGGCAAAAAGTGCATTTCTATCTTTATTTCACCCTCACCTTGACACTTTTCACACCTTCCACCCTTTACATTAAAACTAAATCTTCCTACTTTATAGCCTCTAATATTTGCCTCTTTAGTCTTTGAAAAGAGTAGTCGTATCTCATCCATAGCCCCTGTATAAGTTGCTGGATTACTTCTTGGGGTTCTTCCTATTGGGCTTTGATCAAGGTAAATAATCTTATCAAGTTGCTCCAATCCTATACACTCAACCCCTTCAACCTTTTTTACCTTTTTAGCTCTATTTAATATCTGTTTTGCAACTGGCATAAGAGTTTGAAGTATGAGTGAACTTTTACCGCTACCACTCACTCCAGTAATTGCAACAAGGTTTTCTAAAGGAATCTTACATGATAAGTTATTGATATTATTGATATTTACATTTTTAAGCTCTATCCACTTTTTTTGCTCTCTAGCTCTAAAATGCTCAATCCTTTTTCTTCCAAAAAGATAATCGGCCGTTAAAGTTTTTGCTTGTTTAAGCTCATCATATGTTCCAGCAAATACAACCTCTCCACCCTCTTTTCCAGCTCTTGGACCAATATCAACTATAAAATCAGCCGCTTGTATAGTCTTTTTATCATGTTCTACTACAATAACACTATTGCCTTTTTCTTGTAAACTTCTTAGTGTTTGTATAAGTTTTAAAGTATCTCTTTCATGTAATCCAATACTTGGTTCATCCAAAACATACATCACACCAGTAAGCCCACTACCTATTTGAGAAGCTATTCTAATTCTTTGAGCTTCACCTCCACTTATAGTTCTAGCATCTCGACCAAGTGAGAGATAACCAAGCCCTACATTATATAAAAAATATAATCTCTCATTTATCTCTTTTAAAATTGAAGATGCAATCATTTTTTGCCTATTGGTCAAATAATCAAAATTTTTCTCATTGCTAAAAAATTCATAACTCTTCTCAATTGGCATCAAAAGAGTATCAAATATACCAAGATTGCTAACTTTAACAGCTAAACTCTCTTGTTTTAATCTAGCCCCTTTACATCTATCACAAATCTTTTCACTCATATATTCACTTAACTCTTTTTCATCTTTTACCATATTATAAGCGATAGATATAACCCCTTCAAACTTTCTTTTTAATTTATGCCTTTTCCAGCTAAATTCTACTTCTTGCACTCCTCCATGAAGTATAGCTTTTTGTTCATGCTCTTGCAACTCCTCAAATGGAGTATTTAAATCAATACCTGAAGCTTCACAAAATGCTTGTAAAAATTTAAAATAGTACCCCTTATTAAATCCATAAAAGAGTTTAATCGCACCATCATTTATACTTAAATGCTCATCTATAACTTTTGATAGATCAATAGCATATCTAATACCCAAACCATCACAAGCTAAACATGCACCTTTTGGAGAGTTAAATGAAAAAGATAGAGGCTCCAACTCATCAAAACTAATCTTACAATCAAAACATGCAAAATGTTCACTATAGTGTATAAAATTTTTTTCTAATCCAACCTCTTGATGATTTAATATCTCAATCTCTAATTCACCAAAACTAAGTTTTAGTGTCTTTTCAACATCCTCAGCTACTCTTTGTCTATTTTCTTCCTTGATAATTACTCTATCTACTACTACCTTAATAGTATGCTTTTTGGTTTTACTAAGCTCAATCTCATCATCAAGCCTAACCATTACACCATCTATCATAGCTCTTACATAGCCTTTGTGTCTGAGTGAATCTATCATATCAGAAAATGAACCCTTTTTTTCTCTAATCAAAGGTGCTAAAAGTATAGCTTTTGTTCCATTTGGAAGTTTTAAAACCTGCTCAATAATATCACTAGCACTCATTTGAGAAATAGGTTTGTCACACTTGTGACAGTGCTGTTTTCCAACCCTTGCATATAGCAGTCTCAAATAATCATATATTTCAGTAATTGTACCAACAGTTGATCTAGGATTTTTACTGGTTGTTTTTTGATCTATCGCAATAGCAGGAGTTAAACCCTCTATTTTATCAACATCAGGTTTGCCAATACGATCTAAAAATTGTCTAGCATATGAAGAGAGAGATTCGATATACCTTCTTTGACCTTCAGCATAAAGTGTATCAAATGCTAAAGTACTCTTACCGCTACCACTAATTCCCGTAATCACCACCAAAGAGTTTTTGGGAATTTCAAGATTAATTGATTTTAAATTGTGCTCTTTTGCACCTGTTATCTTTATCACATCCAACAAATCTTAACTCCCATTTAATAGCTTATTTAAAATTAGAAGCAAAACAGTAAATTCTAAAACTAAAATCAGATTTTTATGTTTTTTTGCACCTATTTTAGCTCCGGCATTTATACCTAAATAAACCCCAAAAAGAGATAAAATTCCAACTATAAATCCATACTTAAAATCAACATAACCATAACTAGCAAGTGATATAAATCCAGCAATTGACGCAAATACAACAAAAAACAAAGAGGCAGAAATCGCTTTTTTGATATCAAAATGCAAAAAGCCAACCAAAATTGGAGTCAAAAACAAAGCTCCTCCAATTCCAATACTCATCGAAATTACTCCTATAAAAAGACCTATAATAAAAAATAACCAAATATTTTCAACAGATTTTTTACCAGAAATTGCAGGGGCTTTAAAAAATCTAACAATAGCAAAAATAATCGTAACAAAAAAGATAATCATAAGTGTTTTTTCAGAGAGCATATGTACTACAAACCCACTAAAAAGCCCACCACAAAAACCTCCAACACCTATAAACATAGTTGATGATGGTTTTAATAGACCTCTTTTATAATTCAAATATGAACCAAAGATAGAGGAAAAGAGCATCTGCATTACAGATATTCCAATAGCCTCTTTTATATCAAAACCGATATACAAAAGTATAGGAACCAAAAGTGCTCCACCCCCGACTCCAAAAAACGCAGAGATAAAGCCTATAAAAATACCAAGAGTCATTAAAGCAATTAACATAAAAGATTTTACATCAAAGGTTCTTAAGGTATAATTTGCATTATGAATGATGAAGATAAAAAGACTTATAATAGAGTATCTGATATATCAGTAACACTCATAACAGAGCTTGGTACTACAAATATGAGTATGAGAGAGTTTTTAAAACTCACAAAAGGTACAGTAATAGATCTTAAAAAACCGGCTGGTGAGAGTGTAGAACTTTATATCAACAAAAAAATTATCGGAAAAGGTGAAGTTATGGTTTATGAAAATAACTTAGCCGTTCGGATAAATGAAGTATTAGATTCTGAAGCTATTATCCAATACTTTAAAAAAGAGGCTTTATGAGATTTTTTTTATCTCTACTTTTTAGTATCAATGCTCTTTTAGCTTCAAATATAATAAGCCACAATATTTATGAAAGAAGTGATAGAGTTGATATTATGCTCTTGTTTGATTCTCCATTTGATGGAAAGATAACCAAAAAAGAGGACTCTAGCTCAACTATTTTGATACTTCAAAATGCCATTATAGATAAAAAAATTACAGAAAAGATCAACTCAAAAATTGTTCAAAATCTAAGTCTAACTCCATATAAAAATCAAACCTTTGTAGAGATAGATTCTAAAAATCAATTTGAAGTTAGTGCCTCTAAAACGGTTGATAACTTTGGACTAAGACTTAGAATTAAACCTAAAAATGGTATAAAAGATGATAATCTCTTAGCATCCAAAATAGCCTCTAATAAATACACTACAAAACAAGACTCTAGCGATATCACAACTGCATTTATAAAAGTTGTATCTGTTTTACTGCTTTTGGTTGTAATCTTATACTTTTTAAAAAACTGGATTACAAATCGTGCAAATAGCACAAGTTGGCTCTTTAGCAACCAATCAACTAAAAAACAGAATATCAAAATATTAAACCAAAGAGCACTCGATACAAAAAATAGAATCGCCCTAATCAAATTTAAAGAGCATAGCTATTTGGTTATCTTAGGTAGTAGTAATATTTTGCTAGATAAGTTTAAAAATGATGAAATAGATGAAAAAGAGTTTGAAAATATCCTACATGATAATACTCAAAAATTGGATCAATTTTTCAAATCAAAAGTTGATAAATTAAATATCTATAAAAACAGAGCTAGTAAAGATTCTTAAGAGTCTTTATCCTCTTATTTGATTGTTTGATCAAATTTATATCTATCTCTTTGGTTTTTACAAGCTTAAGTATCTCATCAACTATCTTATTAATGGGTACTATTTTATCTACTTGATTTGCAAACAAAAGCATATCAACTCCAGAGTTTATTGCTAATTTTAAACTATTTTTAAAATCATACTCTTTTGTCACAGCTTTCATTTGTAAATCATCACTTATCAAAACACCATTAAAATTTAACTTTTTTCTTAGTAGGTTGGTATTTATATTTTTAGAAAATGTTGCTATAAATTTATCATCTAATCTATCATTATATATATGTGCACTCATTATCATGTAGGCTTTTTTTTGCTTGATTAATTCCCAAAAAGGGATCAATTCATCTTTTTGCCAAGTGGCACTAACATCAACAAATCCAAAATGTGAATCTTGAAATGAAGATCCATGACCAGGAAAATGTTTGATAGCACAAATAATACTCTCTCTTTTCATCCAATCTATAAAGATAGAGGCATATTTTATAACCTTTTTAGGATCTTTTGAGTATGATCTTTGCCTTTTTACTATAACACTATTTTTAGGATTGATTGCAAGATCAACACTAGGAGCAAAATTTAAATTTATTCCAACACTAAAAAGCATCTTAGCCATATCTTTATAAACACTGTTTGCAAAGTTTATATCATCTTTTTTACCAATAAAACTAGCTGAAGCAAAATCGCGAAAACCATTTTTTGAATTTAATCTCTGAACATATCCACCCTCTTGATCAATTGCAATAAAAAGTTTTTCTCTATTTGCAGATTGTAGTGATGAGATTAAAGTTTTTAACTGTTTTTTATTTTTGATATTTTTGCTAAAAATGATAACTCCACCAAGCGAGTAATTTTTGATATGGTTTAAAAGTGGTTTTATCTCTGTTGGTTTTGTACCATTAAAACCTATAATTATCATATTTGATATAAGTTTTTTTAACTCATAATCACTATTTGAAGATAAAAAAGAGTAACAAATTGTTAAAACAATAGCTACTCTTTTGAAGTTATGAAAGATTAATATTTTTTAAGCTCTTTAATTCTTGCAGATTTTCCTTTTCTATCTCTTAGATAAAATAGTTTTGCTCTTCTTACTCTACCTCTTCTTACTACTTTAATATCTTCGATACTATCACTATAAATTGGAAAAATTCTCTCAACTCCAATCCCATTTGCACCAATTTTTCTAACTATAAAGCTCTCACCAGTTCCTTGACCTCTTCTTGAGATACAAACACCTTCAAAATTTTGAACTCTCTGTTTTTCACCCTCTTTAATCATAACAGCTACTCTAATAGTATCTCCTGCACGAAAATCTGGAATATTTTTCTTTTCAATCTGTTTTGATTCAAAAGCTTCTATATATCTATTTCTCATCTGTTTTCCTCTAACTTTCTTTTACTCTTATATTTAGCATATAAATCTGGTCTAAAATACTCTGTTTTACAAATAGACAATCTGTTTTTTAAAGCGTGGATTTTAGCATGATTTCCCTTTAGATATTCTTTAATAACTTTGCTATTTTCAAAATCATTGGGTTTTGTAAATAAAGGAGGCTCAAGAAGAAAATTTTCAAAACTCTCACCATTTAGTGACTCTCTATTTCCAAGTACATTTGGCACATATCGACTTATAGCATCACTAATGCACATCGATGCCAACTCTCCACCAGTTAGTATAAAATCTCCAATAGAAAAAATTTCATCAGCATACTTTTCAACAACTCTCTCATCAATCCCCTCATATCTTCCGCTAACTAACACTATCTCTTTTTTAGAGGATAATCTCTTAGCATCTATCTGTTTAAAAGGTTTACCACAAGGAAGAGTAAATATCATGTAAGCATCAGGTTTGGCTTGTTTGATTGATTTTAGAGCTTTACTAAGAGGCTCAGGCTTTAAAAGCAAACCTGCCCCTCCTCCACTTTGATAATCATCAACTCTTTTAAATTTATCACTACTAAAATCTCGTGGATTTACAAACTCAATAGAGATTAAGTTTTTTAAAATTGCATTTTTTAAGATCGAATCTTCAAAATAGTGCGAAATAAGTGATTTAAAAAGTGTAACAAAAGTAAAATTGATCATGATGCTTTTAAAAGCTCAAACGAATTTTTTGTAAAAACTTGATTCGATAACTTATCAAATTTTATGATATACTCTTTGATGTATGGTATATAAAACTCTTTTGAGATATCTCTAAACGCCTCATCAGTTTTCACAACCAAATAATCATATTGTGCAATTCTCTCTATCTCTTTAACAGTACCTAAAACTTTCTCATTTTCAACCACTAAAGCACCTATCATATCAAACCAAAAATATTCACCCTTCTTTAAATTACAACTCTGTCTAGTTTTATCAATAGTTGTAAATAGAGCTTGATTGATAAGTCTTTTTGAGTCATTTTTGTTATTGAAGTTTTTAAACTTTACAATAGACCTTTGTGGTAAATATCTCTCAATTTCGATCACTTCACCACTTTCAAGCTCAAATGTTGCATTAGGCTTAAACTGTTCAGGAAAATCACACTTTAGGTGCAATTTATGCTCTCCTCTAAGAGCGACACTTTTACCTATAATTGCAACTAATACCTTTTCATGATTTTTCATTTGCTTTTATAAAAATCTTATATGATCTACTCTCTTTTGCTTTACATCCAGAAATTACAGCTTTAATGGCATTTATCATTTTGCCCTCTTTGCCAATAAGTTTACCAGTATCATTTTTATCTGCAAAAATCGTTATTTCACAAAAAGTTTCACTAACTTCATTGGTAGTTACTTTTACACTTTGAGGATTATCAACAATCAATTTTGCAAACTCAAGTATAAATTTATCTACCATCTCTATTTTCCGGTAATTCTTTGAACCCTATCGCTCATTTTGGCACCCACACCAATCCAATATTTGAGTCTTTCTTCATCAAATTTTATAGTTTCAGGCTCTGTTAAAGGATTATAATACCCAATAGACTCTATCCATCCACTATCCCTTCTTTTTCTACTATCAGTTACTACTATTCTATAAAATGGTCTCTTTTTTCGACCCATTCTTGTTAATCTTATCACTGTTGCCATCAATTCTCCTTAAATATATAAATAAAACATATCACTCAATACTATAAGTAATAAGTAATATGTTTTATCTATCGTGGTATTTGAGCTTGTCCTTGTGCTGCTAATAAATTTTGTAAATCTTTCATCCCCTTTTTACCTGAAAACTTTTTTGCCATTTTAGCAGCTTTTTGAAACTGTTTTAAAAATCTATTAACCTCTACTTGAGAAAGCCCTGCACCATTTGCTATTCTTTTTTTACGACTATTATTCAATAAAGATGGCTGTTCTCTCTCTTTATGTGTCATAGAGTTTATCATAGCTTTTATTCTCTTGATTTCAGTAGAGTTATCAAAGTCCATATCTTTTAAATTTTTTGCCATAGAAGACATTCCGGGAATCATACCTATTATAGATTTCAAACTTCCAAGCTTCTTCATATTTTCAAGCTGATCCAAAAAATCATTAAAATTAAATTCACCTTTTTTGATCTTTTTTGTAATCTTTTTAGCATCCTTTTCGCTTAAAATGCCTTCAGTTTTCTCAGCCAAAGTGACAAGATCACCCTCACCCATCAATCTTCCAACAACTCTATCTGGCATAAAAACTTCTAAATCAACAACCTTTTCACCTATCCCTATAAATCTTAGAGGAATTCCAATCTGTTTAGCAATTCCAAGTGCTACTCCACCTTTGCTATCGCCATCATATTTTGTTAAAATAACTCCAGTAATACTCATTTGATCATTAAATTTTGCTGCACTTCTAATAGCATCTTGCCCAGTCATTGAATCAGCCACATAAAATACTTCATCTGGATTTAACTCATTTTTTATATTTTGTAACTCATCCATCAACTCTTCATCAATTGCTAATCTTCCTGCAGTATCAACTATCAACACATCATAAAGCCCATTTTTAGCTTTTTTAAGTGCACTTTTTGCAATACTTATAGGATTTTTTTCATTATCATCAAAAAATAGATCAATCTCATTTGCCAAACAAAGCTGTTTTAACTGTTCAACCGCCGCCAATCTTTGAAGATCACACGCTGCAATTAATACTTTTTTTTTCTTTTGTTTAATATAATTTGCCAATTTTACAGAGGTTGTTGTCTTTCCACTTCCTTGTAAGCCACACATTAAAACTATAGTTGGAGGTTTTGAAGCATAAACAAAGCCTTGATTTCCAGGAGCTGTTAAAATATCTGTTAAATTTTTTTGCAAAGAGCTTAAAAAACTCTCTTTCCCAATTCCAGATTGTTTTGTCTCAAGCTCAACAACTTTTAACAAATCTCTAACAACTTTATGGTGAACATCAGCTTTTAATAGCGATTTTTTAAGTGTATCTATAGCTCTTTTAAGCGATTTTTCATCATCTGCAAATCTAATTTTATTTATAGCTGACTTAAACGAATCAGTCAATACTTCAAACACAAATACTTCTCCTATTTAATTTAAGGGAATTATTCTACATGATATAAGCTTTAACCAATCTTTGTTAACTATCATTGGCTATAATTTGCTTATGAAAAAGCAACCTTTTACTTTTATAATTTTTATCTTTAGTATTATATTTTTTACAGGCTGCTCTACACATAAACCAACAAAGCAGCAAATTGTTACGAAATCACAAATTTATTTAGATACCAATAAAACCAAACCAAAACCTAAAAAAACAGCTCTACCAAAACCTGGAACAGACGCATATACTCTATATCAACTCTCAAATGAGATAAGTAAAAAACTCTCTATTCCAATTATAAAAGCACAAGATAACATCAAAGATTTTCAATCAAATATGATTATCAAAAAAGGTTATAACTATATTGAAATTATTTTTAAAAAGCAAAATCTCTTTGATAATGGTATATCGACTCTTTTATTACATATAAAAAATCAACTTACCAAACTAGCTCAAATTATCAAAAAATACCCACAAACGATAATACAAGTTATCGGTTATACAGATGATAAGATAACACAAAGTGAATCGGATGAGAGAGCTATCAATATAGCTGAAATCTTATTCAATAGTGGACTAAGAAATGAAATATATGCAAAAGGGTGTTCTAAAAGATATATTACAAACAAAAAAGTTGCAATATTTATCTATCCAAAACTTACATACATGAGAGATAACTGTCGAAATTGATAATTAATATTAATTTAATATTTTTATAATATAATAAAGAAGTATTAGAAAAATTAATTATACTCAAGGTGTAAAATTATGCGTTTGGTTACATATTTTTTTATCTCGCTATCTATACTATATATTGCTGGATGTGGTGATCCATGTTGTGAACAAGAGACACAAACTCTATCACCTCTTGCCAAAAAAACTCCTCCAGAGTCGATAATAAAGGGACTTTATGATCAAAATATTACTGCTGGAGATATTGTAACACTAGCTGGAGATTCGAGCTTAGATCTTGATGGAAATATAAAAGAGCACACTTGGAGTATCAATAATGTTGTAGTCTCAAATGATAAAAATTTAACATTTAATTTTAATAAAGTTGGAATTAATCAAGTATGTTTAAAAGTAACTGATAATGATAATATCTCTGATGAGACATGTAGATATATAAGTGTACAACCAAAACCTATCAACTTACCACCACTTGCAAAATTACCAAAACCTGTTATTACAGTTAATGGAGAAGATATATTAAATGATAATAATTTAAGTGCAGATACCACATATACTCTAAGTTGTGAAAATAGTTATGATCAAGATAACATAGATAGTGATAACGCCTTTATAATGGGATTAAATGGAGATATTACTAAGTGCTTATGGACTGTTGATGCATATAACTATGAAGGTCACAAAAAAATAAATTGTGTTAGACAAAATTCTGATGGTAGCTGGAGATTTTGTGGTCATGCAAATTATATAGAGATTATTTTAACTGTAAAAGATGATGAAAATCAAACCTTTACAGACCTAAAAAGGTACTACACATATGGTAGCTATTAAAGAGTAGATTTTACACACTTTTATAAATTTTTATATATTATTGTTTGCTTTAAGTTTAAATCAAGTATTATAGTATAATACTTAAGTATAATGTAGAGGGGAGTTATTATTATGAATTATATATTTATCATTTTTACTGCATCTGTTGCATTAATATTATCAAGTTGTCAAGAGGGATACAACACCATAAATGAAGATAGAAACTTAAAAACAAATAGCATTGATATCTCATCAAGAAGCGAAAAGATCTATCCTGTAGCAAAGATTAATGGTCTAAGCGGTAGTGTAAATTTGGGTGATTTAGTTTTTGCTGATGGTGTTTCAAGCTCTGATAGTGATGGTTGGATAACAGGTTATAGTTGGAGTTTAAATGATAAAAATATATCCAGATCATCTAAACAAGTTTTTGAATTTAATACTATTGGAAAACAGACTATCTGTTTAAGTGTTACAGATAACGATAATCTAACAACTACAACTTGTAAAAGTGTTTTGGTTAACGGTTTGCCAACTCTAAATCAGGAGAAAAAACCACCAGTTGCTAAATTTAGCATAAGCACAACAGATAATGAACTCCATCCATACATACCATACACACTTGATTGTTCAAAAAGCTATGATCAAGATGAAAACAACAAAAGTATAATCTCATGTGATTGGAGTCAAAGTGATGCTTATTGGTACTATGGGTATGATAAAATCACAGATCCACCAAATTGTGCAAAATTAACAAAAATAAATAAAACTCAAACTATATTAGAGATTTGCGATGCTGCTGCTAAAGTAGAAATAGTTTTAAGTGTTACAGATAATGAAGGAGACACAAACACTACAAGTAAAATCTACTATATCAAAGATTGGTATTAACAAACTCTTTTACCAAATATAAATACATCATTTGCTTTCTTAGTATGTAGCAAAATTTGAAGTATCAAATCTTGCTCATACTCTATATTTTGCTCCATCTTTACAGCTATAATATCTGCATCTTTTCCAATCTCTAAAGAGCCACTATTGATTCCAAGTGCCAACGCAGCATTTCTTGTAACAAAGCTCAATAACCATTTAGAGAGAGTATTTAATTGCCACTTATCATGTATAAACAAAGCTACTCTAAGCTCATCCCAAAGATTCAAAGATATATTTGAGCTTAATCCATCAGTACCAATTGTAATTAATGGTTTTATATCTAGTGAAAGCTTTTTATCTGATAAGAGTCTATTTGAGATAGGGCAGTGAGATATAAATTTCATCTTTTCAAGTTCACTCTCATTAGCAAAAAGTACATGAGTAAAGATAGTTTTTACATCTTTAAAAAGCTCAATATAACTAGATCTTGAATTTACAGGCTTAGAATTTGGCGAAAATGAGTCAAAAAACTCTCTAAATTCTCCACTACCACTCTCTAACCACTCTTTTTCAGCTTCACTTTCCAAAAAATGAGTTGATACAACTAAATCTTTCTCTTTTGCAATTTGCAAAACCTTTTTTATAAGATTTGGATGAGTAGAATAAGGTGAATGAATCGAAATAGATGGAATAAAATTTTTACTCTTATATCCTAAAGATAGTTCAAATCTTTTTAAAAATTCTTCAAAAGATTGATCTATCATATCTGGATTTGATCCTAAAATTTCATTAAAATATATAACATTTAACTCACTCTCAACACAAGAGTCAAGATCAAATCCAAAGCTACTAATAGCACCTATAGTTGTAACTCCACTTTTTAAAATATCTTTGAGTACTTTATCTATAGCATTTTTATCACACTTAGAGATCAACTCCTCACGATGTTTTATAACACTTTTTAGCCAATTTACAAAGTTTCCATATTTTAAAGTGCTCTTGTTTGCACAAAATTCTAAATGGATATGCGTATTTATAAGTCCTGGCATCAAAATAGTATTTTTATCATAAGAGATAACTTTTGCATTTGGATATTTTTGAATTAGATCTTTTTTTAAACCTATATCAATGATATATTTATCAAAACAGATAGCACTATTTTTGAGTATCTCAAACTTTTTATTACAAGTCACAATATATTTAGCACAAACTATAGTCACAATTTATCCTTAACAAGATATAATACTCTTTTTATTCTATTATAAAAAGGTAAAAATATGAAAATAGTAGTCATACAAGGTCCAAATTTAAATATGCTTGGTATTCGAGAACAGAACATTTATGGTCCTATGAAGCTTGAGGATATTCATGCCCAAATGAAGGCAGTAGCAGATCAAAGTAATGTTGAGATCGAATTTTTTCAATCAAATTTAGAAGGAGAGATCGTAGATCGAATCCAAGAGTGCATTGGTGAAGCAGATGGTATTATTATAAATCCAGCCGCTTATACACACACCTCTATCGCAATTAGAGATGCCATAAGAGCAGTATCTATACCAACTATAGAGGTGCATATTAGCAATATTTATGCAAGAGAAGAGTTTAGATCAAAAAGTATAGTTGCTCCATCTTGTTCAGGTCATATCTCAGGTTTTGGTCCATTTGGTTATCATTTAGCAATGGTAGGAATTATACAAATTATGAATGAGTTAAAAAACTTACAACAATCACAAGCAAACCAAGAGAACTAGTCTCTACATGATTAACTACATCTTAAGAGATGAAAATGCCATATTTTATGAGTGTGGCTTTTCTTGTGATCATGCAATCTTTTTAAAACTATCAAACGAAGCATTTTTTATCACAGATTCAAGATACTCTTTAGAAGCAAGAGAGAGTATTAAAAATGCAGAAGTTATAGAAGCAAAAGAGGATCTTATCAAAACTCTTAAACATATTTTAAGATCCTCAAAGATAAAAAAACTTTTTTATAACCCAAAAGATTGGTTAGTAGATGATTTTAATAAACTCTCAAAAACACTCAAAATAGTTTTTAAACCATCACCAAACTTTTCACAAAAAAAAAGAGCCATAAAAACAGAAAAAGAGATCAAGTATATCCAAAAATCTGTACAAATTACAAAAAACTCATATGATAAGTTTGCCAACTTTTTAAAAGAGCATGGCACAAACAAAAGTGAAAAATTTTTACACTTTAAAGCAAAAGAGATACTGCAAAATTATGGAGATTATGATCTAAGCTTTGAGCCAATTTTAGCAATCAATCAAAATGCTGCAAAACCTCATGCAAAAACTTCAAACAAACTTTTACAAAAAGGTGATCTTTTGCTATTTGATGCAGGAGTTAAATACAAAAGATACTGCTCAGATAGAACAAGAACAAGTTATTTTAATGACAGTATCAACTTTAATAAAAATCAAATATTTTCTCAAAAAAAGATCCAAAAAGTGTATGATACTATCTTAAAAGCTCAAGAGATGGCTATTAAAATGATAAAACCGGGTATCAAAGCATCCGATATTGATAAAGCTGCAAGAGAGGTGATAGACAAGGCTGGTTTTGGGAAGTTTTTTACACACTCAACTGGACATGGAGTTGGATTGGATATTCATGAACTACCAACAATATCACAAAAATCTCAAATGATTATAGAAGAGAATATGGTATTTACGATTGAGCCGGGTATCTATCTTTGTGATGAGTTTGGAATAAGAGTAGAAGATATTGTAAAAGTTACCAGCACTTCAGCTCAAATTTTATAAAACACTTATGGTTTTTGATAAAATCATAATTAAAGACAAAAATCATGAGTGTTTTATCTCTTGCCCGTTAGGGCAAAGCACAAGTTCTAGGAATTTTTGTTGGAATTTACTTCCAACAAAAAGGAGACAATTAAATGAAAAAAAAATTAAACAAATACCATACACTATATTTTGATAAATACTTTCCATACACTAACAAAAAAAGATCATCTAAAAAACATTTTGTAACTTTAGGAGTTGGAGCAAATATACCAAATGAGAGAAAAAGATTTGAAAAGTTATATCTATATATAAAAAGAGATAAACTATTATCATTTGTACAAAGCTCTCCAATTTTAAAAAATCCACCATTTGGATATACCAATCAAGCATATTTTTATAACACTTGTATAGTTATAAAAACCAATTTAAATCCAATGCAACTATTAAGAC
>JALWLB010000146.1:0-12481 GCA_027081145.1 Campylobacterales bacterium | reverse complement strand
AAGTTTAAAAGAGAGAAAAAGTTTACAAATTCACCAAGAACTTTAGACTTAGATATAATTTTTTTTGCTAAAATAAGAGTAAATAAAAAAAACTTAACAATTCCACACCCAAACTATAAAGATAGAGACTCAGTCATGATACCTCTATCATTTATAAAAAAAGGTAAAACTAATGAAGCTATACACTTTTACAGCCTCTAGCCCATCTCTTGCTCTTCAAAAAGCTCAAAAAGCTTGTGGAGAGGAGGCATTAGTGATTAGTACAAAACAGATACAGAAAAAATCACTTCTCTCAGAAGGACTTTATGAAGTTGTAGTTGCCCTACATGATAAGCCAAATAAACTTACAAAAAAGATAAAACCAAAACCCAAGCTAAAAAGCGAAGATGTTCTTGTAAATATATCCAAAACAGCCAAACAGATTTCAAAAATAGAAAATTTAAGTTCTCAAAGTTTAGATGTTTTAAAAACCAAAACAAAAACAAAAGAGCCATCACAATTTAAAGAGATACAAAAAAATTTGGATCAATTAAATGACAAAATCAAAACTCTTCAAAATATCATCTGGAATGATACACAACACCAAAGAGGTGAACTTATAATACCACCTGAATTTGCACAAATTTATAAAATTACAAAAGATAGTGCAATCTCACAAACTCACCTAAGAGATATCATGAAACTCTCAGTTGAGAATATGCCCTCATACATGAGAAATAGTTCAAAAACCATAAAAAGATATTTTCAAGTACTACTAAAAAAGATGATTCCATCAAGAGTTGAATCACCAATTGAAGTAGGAGAAAAGAGAGTTATGATGTTTGTAGGTCCAACTGGAGTTGGAAAAACTACAACTTTGGCAAAAATAGCAGCTAGATTTTCATTTTTAAAACATAAAAATAAAGTTGGAATTATAACACTAGATACCTATAGAATTGGAGCGGTTGAGCAACTCTTTCAATATGCTAAAATGATGAAACTTCCACTACAAGATGTAACAGATAAAGCCGATTTTTCAAAAGCACTAAATTCACTCTCTTATTGTGATCTTATTTTGATAGATACTGTTGGAAGTTCTCAATTTGACAAAGAAAAAATTTCTAAAATTGCACACTTTTTAAAGGATTCAAAAATTAAAATAGATGTCAATTTAGTTTTATCAGCTTCAACAAAATTAGAAGATTTGCAAGATATATACAAAAACTTCTCATTTTTAAATATAGATACACTAATTATTACAAAAATGGATGAAACAAAAAAGTTTGGAAATATATTCTCTTTGATTTATGATTCACAAAAACCTGTTAGTTACTTCTCAATTGGTCAAGAGGTTCCAGATGATCTTTTGGTGGCAAATAGTGACTTTTTGGTTAAATGTATATTAGATGGCTATAAAGGAGCACTAGATGCAAACCCAAGCAGATAAATTAAAAAAGATGCTAAATAGCCAAAAAAAAACTACAAATACTCAAATAATAGCCATAACTAGTGGTAAAGGTGGTGTTGGTAAAAGTACCATTAGTGCCAATTTAGCAAACTTACTAGCTATCAAAGGATATCATGTAGGAGTATTTGATGCAGACATTGGTCTTGCAAATTTGGATGTGATATTTAATGTAAAAGCTACAAATAATCTATTAAATGTTTTAAAGGGTGAGTGTGGAATTCAAGATATCGCTATAAATATCAAAGATAATCTCATACTAATTCCAGGAGATAGTGGAGATCAAATTTTTAAATTTAATGATCAGGTTATATTAAATAGACTTTTGCAAGAGAGTGCATTTTTAGATAATCTTGATTATTTAATAATAGACACCGCAGCTGGAATTGGTGAAAATATTCAAACTTTTTTAAAAGAGGCTGATGAAGTAATTGTGATTACCATTCCAGATCCTTCAGCCATCACTGATGCTTATGCCACTATCAAAGTAACTGCTAAACTAAATCCAAATATCAACATGATAGTTAATATGACAAAAAATCAAAAAGAGGCACAATTTATTTTTGATAAAATCAAAAAAGTAGCAGATGAAAATATCAAAAATAAGTTTAAGTTAGAGTATCTTGGACATTTATGTAGTGATAAAATAGTCACCAAAAGTACTAAACATAGACTACTTTTTACAGATCAATATCCAAAATCGACATCTTTTTTGGAACTTAATGAAATATTAATACAAATTATTCAAAAATTGGAACAGTGTGTGCTTGATAAACAAAAAAGAAAGAGTTTCACTGAATTTGTAAGACGATTGATAGATAGTTTTTAGTAGAATTAAAAATATCTAAAGGATACAATTGAAAACTGAAAATTTTGTATATTTTTTTACTGTTTGCGGTTTTTTTATAGGATTGGTATTCTCGATATTAAAATTCTCTTCAGCTTTTGATATTGGTTTTTACACTCTAGTGATAACGCTTTTTTTTTACTTGTTTATTCATTTTGTTTTGACCTATTTTATCCAAACAAAAGATGATTTAGAAAATACTATATTTGATAAAAAAAAATATGAGTATTTTGCAAATCAACAAATCTTAGAGATTGAAAAGAAAGAGGATAAGATTACAAAACTTTTGAAAAATATAAACAAGATAAATCAAAATTCCAATTAAAGAGGTAGAGATTTATTATGAGTGCAAAAAATCAAGACTTAGAGAAAAAAAGAGCATTAAAAAAAGAGCAAGATGATATAGTTTTACAATACCTACCAGCAGTTAGAGCAATGTCATTTAGACTAAAAGGAAGACTGCCCTCTTCGATAGATGTAAATGATCTTATCTCAATTGGAATAGAAGAGATGGTAAAACTATCAAAAAAATATAACAAAGATTTAAATAACTCATTTTGGGGATACGCAAAAAAAAGAGTCTATGGCTCGATGTTAGATTATCTAAGGAGTCTTGATGTGATAAGTAGAAATAATAGAAGATTGGTAAAAGCGATCGATAATGAAATCAGCAAATCTTTAATGGAAAATGGTACTGAACCAGATGATTTTAAATTGGCTGAAATTTTAGGTGAAGATTTAAGCAAAATCAGAGAAGCAAAAAGTGCATCTGAAAGCTCTACAAATATACCACTAAATGAACAGTTAATAACATCACAAACTATGAATATAGAAGATCAAATAGAACAAGCCCAACTAATAGATACAGTTAAAGTTATATTAACAAAACTAAGTGAAAGAGAGAGAGTTATCATTCAACTTTACTACTTTGAAGAGTTGAGTTTAAAAGAGATTAGCACTATATTAGAAATTAGTGAATCAAGAATTTCACAAGTTCATAAAAAGTTAATGACTCACATTAGATCTCAACTGGTAACCTAAATGGCAGATATACTATCTCAAGATGAAATAGATGCTCTCTTAGAAATAGTAGATGATGAAGAGGAGGCATTAGATCAGCCATTAGCTCAAAATAATGAAGAGATCGATAAACGACAAATTATGCTCTATGATTTTAAAAGACCAAATAGAGTATCAAAAGAGCAACTACGAACCATAAGAGGCATACATGATAAGATGGCAAGAAATTTAGCCTCTCATATATCTACTGCTATGAGATCGATTGTAGAGATACAGCTTCAATCGGTTGATCAAATGACTTATGGAGAGTTTTTAATGTCTCTTCCAAGTCCAACCAGTTTTAATGTATTTTCTATGAAACCTCTTGATGGAAGTGCTATTTTAGAGCTAAACCCATCAATCGCTTTTCCAATGATAGATAGACTACTAGGAGGAAAAGGTGATAGCTATGATAATGAGAGAGAGTTAACAGATATTGAACTAAATCTATTAGATAGCGTTTTAAGAATTATCATGTCAAAGCTCAAGGAGGCGTGGAGCTCAATTTTAGAGATTTATCCAGTGGTTGAATCAAAAGAGTCAAGCCCAAATGTTATTCAAATAGTCGCTCAAAATGAGATAGTTATCATGGTTATTTTAGAATTTGTCATAGGAAATAGCAAAGGAATGATAAATATAGCCTATCCAGTGATATACTTAGAGTCAATCTTATCTCGTCTTGCTAGTAAAGATATTATGATAAATGAAACAAGCTCAAGAAAAAGTAGAAACTCAGAACTAAAAGAGCTTGTAAAAAGAGCAGATATTTTAAATGAAGCAATTTTAGGTGATACCAAACTTAGTGTAAAAAGTATATTAGAACTTGAAGTTGGTCACATTATAAGATTGGATAGAGCAGCTGATAATACTGCAATCTTATCAATAGATAAAAAGGACATATTTTTAGCTGATATTGGATTGCATAGATTTAGAAAAACATTAAAAATCATTAAACCGATAAAAAGTGATAAAGATGAAATTAAAGAAATTTTGGCAAAATATGAAAAAGAGAGATTTGATAAAGTCAAAAAAATCAAACAAGAAGCCGTAAATGAATGATTTTATAAAACTATTTGAAAATGAAGTTAGCTCAATTATAGAGGGTTTAACTGGTGTCTCTCCAACACTTAAACTAAAACAAGAGCAACTAATTGATACTGCATCAAATGCTGATCCTCCATTAGCACTTACAAAAATAGTCGTACAAAACTCAAGTGGCTCGATTGAACTTGCTTTTGCTCCCTCACTAGCAACCGCTTTGGGTGATCTTATGTTAGGCGGAGAGGGTGAAGAGAAAGAGGATATGAACGATGATGATCTTGATGCACTAAAAGAGATCATCTCAAATATATTTGGAAGCTTAAGTACAACTCTTTTTGCCCAACAAAACTTAGAAAGTTTAAACTTTGATATCCAAAGCGTTGAATTTATAACAGATCATACAGTAGATTTTCAAGGATATACAAGACTATTTTTATATGAATTCTCTATTGCAAATACAACTGCTCAAATGTTAGTAGCATTTGATAGTGATTTTATATCACATTTTGAAGAGTTGAATAAAGAGACAACACAACCAAAAGAGTCTGAAGATCAAACTATCGAAGGCTTATCTGCTGAAGAGATTAAAAATATCTCTTTGATTATGGATGTACAACTTCCAGTTAGAGTTAGAATTGGTACAAAAACAATACTCTTAAAAGATGTATTAAATATGGATATGGGTTCAGTCATAGAGTTGGATCAACTTGCAAATGAGCCTCTTGATGTTTTAGTTGGGGATAAAGTTATAGCAAAGGGAGAAGTTGTTATAGTTGATGGAAACTTTGGAGTAAGAATCATAGAGATAGGTTCAAAAAAAGAGAGGTTAGAACAGCTAAAATGAAAAAAATTTTAGTAGCTATGAGTGGTGGAGTTGATTCAACTTGCACAGCTTATTTTTTAAAGCAAGATGGTTTTTTAGTTGAGGGTGCTTACATGAAACTACACAATAAACCAAATTATCATGAAGCAAATATCAAAAAGGTAAAAAAAGCAGCCTCATTTTTAGATATACCTTATCATGTAGTCGATTTTAGTGATAAGTTTGATGATTTTGTTTTTGATCCATTTATACAAAGTTATAAAGATGGATTAACTCCAAATCCATGTATCATGTGCAATAGAAATATAAAATTTGGAGCTTTGATAGAGTTTGCTAAAGAGAAAGGTTTTGATGCTTTGGCAACTGGACACTATGCAAATATAGAAGATGGTTTTATCACCGAAGCGATAGATAAAAGCAAAGATCAAAGCTATTTTTTATCAAATATCAAAAAAGAAAATCTTGATTTTATGATGTTTCCTCTTGGTAAAAAATATAAAAAAGATATAAAAGCGTTTGCTAGTACGATAGATTTTTTAAAAGAGTTTGCCACCCAAAAAGAGAGTAGTGAGATATGTTTTGTTGAAAATAGTTACCTTGAGATACTAGAACAAAAACTAAAAATAGATATGCCAGGAGATGTACTAAACCAAGATGGAGAAATTATAGGAAAGCACAAAGGATATATGCACTACACAATTGGCCAAAGAAAAGGATTTACTCTCTTTGTAGCACATGATCCTCACTATGTTTTAAAGATAGATTCAAAAACAAACACCATAGTTGTTGGAAAAAAAGATGAATTAAACATCTATAACTTTAAAATCAAAGATTTAAATCTCTTTTTTGATCCAAAAGATAAATTTGAATCTCATGTAAAGATAAGATATGCAGGAGCTAAAACTCCATGTTTAGTAAAGCTACATGATAATAACTTAGCTACAGTAGAGCTATATGAAAAGCTCCAAGGCTTAGCTCCAGGACAAAGTGCTGTTTTTTATGATGAAAACAGAGTCATAGCTTCAGGAATCATAATTTAAAATTAAAGTATTTTTAAAATCTGCCGATATTACCTTATAATACTATAAATAAGGCTTTATCATGGTAAGAATAATTTTGCTTTTATCTCTATTTTTTATAAATTTCTCTTTTGCAAAAGGAGAGGTTACAGTTGTAAAAACTCACACAGCTCCAGCAATACCATCAACTTATAGTGCTCCAAAAAAAACTGATAAACTAGGCTCTAAACAAGCAAATGTAACATATAGTTGGGGTCAAGGGGATAATTTATTAATAGATGGTTTTATTTATAATGGCATAGAATATACATATGTTGGATCAACTGCAACAGTTAAGATTCGTCGATCAGATAATTCAGAAGCTACTGGAAATCCATGCTCAATCTTTGCAGAAGTTGTTGATAATACAAATCATCATGATAGAAAATACAAACCTACCTTTCCTGGTGATTTATCAACTGCAATATGTGATTTAGAACAAGTGATGTCTGGAAGAGTTATAAATGTGGGAGTATTGGATCTATTTAACAACAAAAGCGAAAATAGTAGAAAAAATATAGAAAGAGTTGATTTTATCTGGAGTGGTGGATTAAATTCACCAACTGCAGCATATCTATCCAAAGCTGGACACATAGTAACAGAAAAAAGTGGTAACAATGATATTCAAATAGCAGCAATTTTAACTTTAGATAGTTCAGGAAATCCATCTAGTTATGGACCATTAATTAGAGTTTATCCAAATGAAAAATACTCTCATAGAACAAACACTGGTGGAGTCAATGATATAAGATATGGCTTAACAAATATACGACTACGATATCAATTTTTCTCTACAGATAAAAATGATCCAATTGGTCAAAAACCGTACTATATAGGTCATACTGAAGAGACTGTTGGAATGGCATTTGTAGATCTTGAGACATTAGGAGTACCTCCTAATAGCACATATTATGGCTTTTCATACTTTGGTGGAGATGTAAGTCCATCAGCAAATTTAGTTGATTATAACAGTTTTCCAAAAGATACAACACTAAATCTTGATCAAGGTGATGCAGATCCATATGGAGGAGTAGCATCATACTTTTCATGTACCACTTGTCCTAGCGTTTCAAAAGGTGCACTAATTAGTGGATATGTCTTTAATGACGATAATAAAAACCAGATCAAAGATAGCTCTGAAGTTGCTATGACAACTCCAACTTCAGTAAAACTTTGTAAAGGTGGAACATTCATAGATAGATATAATATAGCTGCAAATTCAAGCTATTATGAATTTAATGTAACCTCAGCTGGAGAATATACCATTATAGAAGATGCAAGCAATACAAATGATTGTACAACCTCTAGTGATCCAACTAACTGGTCATCAACCACATCAAATTTTATAACAGTAAATGTAGATGGCGTAGATGTGCCAAATCAAAACTTTGGTAACTTTTTTGATACACAAACACCAATAGGATGCACAAATACACCATATATATATGCCGATACTAAGTTATATGAACTAGATTTTACAGGTACCATGACAACACTTGAAAATCCATTGGGTGGTGATTTTAACAGAATAAATGCAGTTGGTTATAATATCAAAGATGGCTTTCATTGGGGATCATCTTTTAATCAAGAACTTGAAGGATTTATCTTTAGAGTAGGTAAAAATGGATCAAATTTTGAAAGTACTCAATTTGGGCCAATTGAAGGTCTAACTATAGACTCTCAAGCAGGAGATATAGATAGTAATGGCAACTTACACCTTTTTAGATATAAAGCTGATGAGTTTTCTTTTATAGAAGTGGTTGATTTGGATCCAAACTCACCAACATATCTTCAAATGACTGGTCGATACGATCTGAAAAAATCTGATGGGAGCCCAACATTTGGTTTAAAATTGACCGATTTTGCATTTCATCCAACAGATGGAATGATTTATGCTATACAAAATGGCACTAGCAATTATCTATGGAGAATTAATCCAAATAGTGGCTTAGCTCAAAATTTAGGTCAATTAAATATGATAGGTCATGGAGGATTATCTGGTACTGAAGCATGTAGCAATGCTGGAGGATGTGCTTTATATAATGATCTTTGGAATAAATATCAAATCCATGCTTTTGGTGCAATGTTTTTTACAAAAGATGGAACATTCTATTTTGTTGAATCTGCATCTCATAGTTGGAATTTAGCAGGACATGATAATCAAAGCAGACTTTGGGCAATAGATCTTACAAATCCATCAACTCCAAATTTAAATGCATCAGTTGTTGCAAATTTATCTCAAACGGTACAGTATAGCGATGGTGTAATGTGTCCAGGAACTCCTATTATGCAAGATTTACCAGATACTCCAAATAGCTATAACAATAACGCTCCTCACACTCTTAGTGCATCTCCTACAATTTATCTAGGAAATATTGCTCCAGATAGTGAATTTAGCTCTATTTTAGATGCTGATAATGCTGAAGATGATGGAGTAAGCTATAATGGATCACCTCTTCAAGGTGCAATTATAGATACAGACTCAACAACTTCAAGCACTATCTCTTTTGATATAACCAATACAGGAAATGGTTATCTAAATGCTTGGATAGATTGGGATGGAAATGGGGATTTTGAAAACAATCCAAATGAAAAGGTAATCGATACATTACACTTAACAAGTTCAGGAACAACTACTGTAAATATCACCATTCCAGCTATTCCTTCACCTCCAGCTAAAACTTATGCGAGATTTAGATTTAGCACCGATATGAATCTAAGCTCAACTGGATTGGCAAGTGATGGTGAAGTGGAAGATTATATGATAGATTTAAATGTCTCTACAGCTAATAATACATTTGATGCTTGGGATAGTAATGAGAGTATAGCCAATAAAATCATATCAACAAAAATAGTAGCAAAACCTTTTGAAGTTACAATAGGCTCAGTCGATGGTGCAACAAAATCAACTCTTGTTAAAAATGGACACTCAAATGCAAAAGTTTATATAAACTCCATTAATCCACCATTTACAACACCAGCTATACCACTACCTTTAAATATGATAGAGCTAAATGCCACAAATCAAACCGATATAAATCTAAGCTCTCCTCTAGCTTCAAAACAAGCATATGTAGTGATAGAATATACCGATAGCAACGGTAGCACTAAAACAGCTCAATCAACCGATGCCTTTGCTATAATACCAGCTAAATATAATATAATCTTAAATCCAAGTAGCCCAATTACTGCTGGAGAAGAGTTTAATATAACTATACAAGCTTTAGCAGATGATGGATCGGTTGTTAGTAATTATGATAATACACCATCATCTTATAATATCAATACATCAACTATACCATCAACATGTCAAGGCACATTTACAAATCCTGGAAATCAAGCCTTTAATTCTGGAGTAGCAACAATATCTGGAGTAAAATATATAGGTATAAATGATTTAAATATCACCGTAAGCGAAAATTCAAGCTCACTATATGCGAGTATAGACTCTCCATCTCCTATACAAATCACACCAGCTTCAATCACTCCAACTTTTGAAGGAGCAAACTTTAGGATTAATTGGGATCATACAAATTATGATACAGCCAATAACGCAACCTTTTATGCACAAGATCCAACCACTATAGGATCAAAACTTGATTTAACCATAACAGCGATAGATTTAAATGGTAATCCAATTACAAACTTTCGCTCTGGTTGTTTTTCAGAAGATACAGATGTAACAGTCAATTTTACTACCTCCTCTACTAGTGATAATTTAAATACACATAGCACTTTAGTAGGAGACAAAAACACTCCTCTACCAGCATCAAGTTTTACACAAACAATAACTGCCAATAATTTTACAAATGGAGTTGCAAATGATACAATAGATTTAAATTTTGATAGATCTTTATCGATACCTCTAAATCCAGCAGATTTAAATATTACAAACATTATGGCAACTTCAGCACTAATTAGCTCAAGCTCTTCTATTCCAACAAACACATTGGCAAAGTTTTATTATATAAGAGCTCATGCACCAGATTATTATACAACCAGTAGCCCTTTTGATGCGACTGTCTATTATGAGGTATATTGTAAAAATTGTGATACTATAAAATACCCTCTTGCACAAGGTGAAGAGAGTAAAGATTCTGTTTATTGGTATATTTTAGACTCTAGTATATATAATACTTTTGGTGCAACTCTAAATCCAATAGTTTCATCAAATAATCCAACTGTAACTATTAGCTCTTTTTCAAATCCTGATAAAATAGGTATCACAACTACTAAAATACCTTCAAAAACAAAAGTTACTTTTACTACACTTCCTTGGCTTGGATTTATGAGCACTAATCCTAGTTTTTATGTAAATTTCAATGCCAAAGGACAACAGTGGGTTGGAAAAGGTGATGTAGGAAAAGGTGTAGATTTGGATATATCTGTACAAAAAGTTAATAAAATGCAGTGGTAATTCTTCAGGTTTTACCACTGGTGACGATTATTATTATATATACTAAATCCAAAAAAGGATATAAGATATGATAAGAGCACTTATATTATTACTATTATTAACCAATTTCATTTTTGCAAAAGGTGAAATAACCAAAATTTACACTCATATAGAAGCTGCAACATACTCATCATATAATGCACCAAACAATTATCAACAGCCTCGTGGACATTCTTCATCTTTTGTAAAATATAGCTGGGGATTAGGATATGATCTATATATAGATGGATTTGAGTATGATGGAATCGATTATAACTATACAACCTCCACAAACAATATAAAATTTAGATATAATGGTACAAATCCAAATAAATGTACAATATTTGCAAAATCAAATGATACTGATTCAAATTGGTATCATAAAAGAAATTTTCAACCATCATTTCCAGATAAAAACTCATCTGCTCCAGATACTTGTGATATGGAAAAGATAATGGGTGGACGAATTATAAATCTTGGAATCTTAGATCTTTTTAGCAATGATACTACTGTAAATTATGCAAGAAAAACTGCAAAAACTATAGAGAGAGTTGATGTTATATTCTCTTCTGGTATTCAAGCTCCAACAAACCCATCTGATCTAAATAGATCTGGTCATGTAGTCACTGAAAAGAGTGGAAATAACCCAATAAAAATAGCTGCAATTTTAAGCTTAGATGCTTCAGGCAATCCTGCTAGTTATGGAAATTTAGTAACAGTTTATCCAAATGAAAAAGAGCATAATGAAACTAGTGGTACTGGCTATACAACAAATGATATCAGATATGGACAAATTGCATCTACTGCAGGAAAGAACTTTTTCTTATCAACTGGCTCAGATCCAGATAAGCCAATGAAAGCAGGGCATACACCTCATGAGCCAATGGGTATGGCATTTGTTGGTCTGGATGATTTAGGAGTTAGTGCAAATCAGACATATTATGGATATTCACTTTTTGGTTATGATACAACCGATGGAGGAGATCCAAACAATTTAGTTGATTACACAAATACTACTTACTTTCCAACAAATACTAGTGCTACTAGTGGAACAGGAATTTGGAATGGTGGTAATGCTGATCCATATGGTGGAACAGCATCATACTTTTCAAGTGTTAGTGTTCCAACTGGAGGGGTAATTAGTGGCTATGTTTTTAATGATGCAAATGGCAATGGATTCAAAGACTCTAGTGAATCAAATCTGCCAATTCCAACAACACTAAAATTTTGCAAAAGCGGTCATAGCATTCCTATAAGTACAGTTACGACTACAGGCTATTATGAATTTAATGCAACTTCACAAGGGGATTATACTATTTTAGAAGATTTTGATAATACAAATAATTGTAGCTCCACTAGTGATCCAACCAATTGGATATCAACAACTCCCAATTTAATCACACTAACAATGAGTGGCTCTGATATATCAAATCAAAATTTTGGCGATGCAAAAATAAACTCATTTGATGCATGGGATTATAATACATCAGATATAACAAATAGAGATATAACAACCAAAATTGTAGGTGAGAGTTTTGATATAACTATAGCTTCAGTCGATTTTAATAGATCAAAAAATCTTTTTAAAACAAATACCTATTCTAATGTAAAAGCATACATCAAATCAGACTCACCACCCTTTACAAGTGCTATGCAAGATTTAAATATGACTGAATTAAACACTACAAATCAAACAAAATTAACTTTTAATACAAACAAAGCTTCAAAAGATGCTTATGTTGTAATAGTTTATGACTCCAACAACTCTGTAGGT
>JALWLB010000145.1 GCA_027081145.1 Campylobacterales bacterium | reverse complement strand
TCAAACTGTTTTGCTTTTGGATGATCTATAACTTTTAATAGATCACTTCTACCGATAATATGTTCTAAACTTGGATATCCTAAAGTTGCTAAAATCTTTCTAACATCTTCTGCTAAGTGAGTAAAATAGTTAACTACTCTCTCAACTGTTCCAACAAAATGATCTCTTAAAACTTGATCTTGTGTAGCAACTCCAACTGTACATTTGTTTAAGTGACAAATTCTTAGCATTCTACACCCTACTATAGTCAATGCAGCTGTTCCAAAGGCATAACTCTCAGCTCCAAGCATAGCAGCTTTTACAACATCTAAACCAGTTTTTAACCCTCCATCAGTTTGAAGATGCACAAACTCTCTAAGATTATTTAATTTTAGTGCATTGTGAGCTTCACTAAGACCAATCTCCCATGGATTTCCAGCATATTTTATAGATGTCAGTGGTGCTGCTCCAGTTCCTCCATCTCCACCTGAGATAATAATTTTATCAGCATACGCTTTTGCAACTCCGGTTGCAATTGTTCCAACACCTGCAGTTGAGACCAATTTAACTGTAATAGTCGCTTCTGGATTGATCTGTTTTAGATCAAATATAAGTTGAGCTAAATCTTCAATCGAATATATATCATGATGAGGAGGAGGCGAAATTAGAGTAACACCTGGTGTTGTGTATCTAAGTGAAGCGATAAGTGGAGTTACTTTATGTCCTGGCAATTGTCCACCCTCACCCGGTTTTGCACCTTGGGCGATTTTGATTTGAATCTCTTTTGCACTTCTTAGATACTCTGGAGTTACACCAAATCTTCCAGAGGCTACCTGTTTGATTTGAGAGTTTATATCGGATTTTAATCTCTCAAATGATTCTCCACCCTCACCCGAATTTGATTGAGCTCCTATTTGATTCATAGCTTTTGCCAAAATCTCATGTGCTTCTGGTGATATAGAACCTAAACTCATAGCAGCTGTGGCAAATCTTTTGAAAATTTTCTCTTTTGGTTCTACTTTGTTTAGAGGAATAGAAGATTTATCTGAGTTAAACTCAAAAAAATCTCTTACCATTTTCAAGCCTCTATCATGTACAACCTTCTTAAACTTTTCATACTCTTTTTCTTTATTACTACAAGATGCATCATGTATCGCATTTACAACTTGAGGAGAAAAGTCATGATACTCACCACCTTGGATATATTTATAAAAGCTTCCAATCTCTAATGGAAAAAGTTTTTTACTTTTTTCTATCAATAGAGCATTTTCATATCTAGCTTGAACTCTTTGCTCTATCTCACGATAGCCAAGTCCAGGAATTAGAGCATGAGATCCTTTAAAACACTCATCTACTATCTCATTAGATAAACCTATAACATCAAATAGTGCTGAATTTCTATAAGATGCTATTGTTGCTATCCCCATTTTGGACATAATTTTTAAAATTCCTAAATTGAGTGCATAGTGTGTATTTTTAAAACTATTTTTGATCTCATAACTTAAAAGATTTTTCTTTTTACATAGATCCCAAACAGTTGCATATAATAGATATGGATATACTGCATTTGCTCCATATGCGATTAAAAGGGCACATGAGTGAGAATCTAACGCTTCACCACTAACTGCAATAGTAGATGTCAAATGTCTAACTCCCGCATCTATAAGTGCTTGATTTAATCTTCCTACTACCATTGCCATTGGCATCGCTTTTATATTTTTATCATCACTTCGATCATCTAAAACTATAACTCTAACACCATCTTTTACTACCGCATCAATAACCTCTTTTTCCAATTTTTTTAACGATTTTTTTAAGTCTTTTTCAAAAATGGTTGAAAATGTTCTATTTTTATAATAATCTTTATATCTTGGATTGTTTATATCTCCAAATGATAGCAATACTTCAAGTTTTTCTTGCATAAATATTGGTGATATGGCTTTTAATCTAATAGCATGTTCTGGATCACTCTGGAGAATATTTCTTATCTCTCCAAAGCCTGTATTTAAACTCATAACAACTTTTTCTCTAATTGGATCTATTGGAGGATTTGTAACTTGGGCAAACTTTTGTTTAAAAAAGTCACTAAAATTTCTTTGAACATCACTAAATGCTGCCAAAGGGGTATCATCTCCCATTGCTCCAGTATTTTCTTTACCATCTTGCATCATAGGTTCTATCACCATTTCGATACTCTCTTGGGTGATATTAAAAAATCTCTGTTTTTTTATCAAATCTTTGATCTCATAGTGTCTTGTATTTGAAAATGGTAAATCTATATACTCTTGTAAATAGGTCATATTGGAATTTAACCAATCAACATATGGGTTTGCGTTTTTTAAATAGGTATTGATTTCATCATTTTTTAAAACTTTTCCAAATTTTAAATCAACCCCTATCATTTCACCACTTTGAAGTCTTCCTCTTTGAACAATTTCATCTTCAGGTATATTTAAAACCCCATATTCACTAGAGATTATGATTCGTTCATCTTTGGTGATGATATATTTTGCTGGTCGAAGACCATTTCTATCTAAAACACACCCTAAGTATCTACCATCACTCAAACTAACAGCAGCTGGACCATCCCAAGCTTCAAAACAGGTACTCATATACTCATAAAATGCTCTTAAGTGTGAATCCATATGGGGGGCATTTTGCCAAGGAGCTGGGATTAGTGCTCTTGCTGCTTTAAAAAAGTCCATTCCATTTACTATTAAAAACTCAAACATATTGTCTAAACTTGCACTATCGCTTACATCAAAAGTTGTAATTGGTAGTAGCTTTTTTAACTCCGTTTTTGAAAAGACTTCACTCTCAATCCACTCACTTTTTGCTTGAAGATTAAATCTATTTGCAGAAATTGAATTTATCTCTCCATTGTGAGCAATAGTTCTAAATGGTTGAGCCAATTTCCATTGTGGGAGTGTGTTTGTTGAAAATCTTTGATGAAAAAGAGCAAAACTAACTTTAAAATCACTATCATTTAAATCTTTGTAAAACTCTTTAATATGAGTTGGCATAACCAACCCTTTATAAGAGATCATACTAGTTGAAAAAGATGGGATATAAAACTCTTTTTCATCTTTAAAAACATTCTCAATCTCTCTTCTTGTAAGATAGATCAAAGCATCAAATCTTTTTGTTGCTATGATAGAGTTTGGTGATATAAAAATTTGTACTATTTTTGGTAAAGACTCCAGTGCTTGTTTGCCAAGAGCTTTTTTGTTGATAGGAACATTTCTAAAGAGTAAAACTTTTAAATCATTTTTTGTACATATCTCTTCAATAATCTCTTTTTGTTTATCATTTTGTAAAAAGAGCATTCCAACTCCAAACTGTTTTGGAAGCTCAACTCCTTTTTCTTTTGCGACTCGTTTCATAAACTCTTTTGGCATTGAAAACAGTAATCCACTTCCATCACCACTTTTACCATCAGCTGCTATTGCACCTCTGTGCATCATTCTCTCTAGTGCAGTAATAGCATCTTGAACATTTTGGTGAGATGGGATATTGTTAATATTTGCTAAAAGACCAAAACCGCAATTATCTTTAAAACTGCTAATTAAATCCATTAATAACCCTCATTCTTTAATAAAAATATAATAGCCAAATAGAGGTAAAAAGTCGATAAAATGGTTTTTTTACTCTTTTTGTTGAAGTCTTATAAACTCTTTGTAACCATTCATTCTTAGTTTACATGCAGGACATTTAGCACATCCATAACCCCAATCATGTAGCTTATCTCTAACTCCTTCATAACAGGTATGAGAATATTTTAAAACTATATCTAAAACCCCCTCATCAAAAGCTAATTTAAAAGTTTGAGCTTTATTAAGATACATGAGTGGATAGTGAAATTTTATATCTGACTCACTTCCAAGATTTAAAGCCAACTCAATCGCTTTTGCAAACTCAACTCTACAATCTGGATAACCAGAGTAATCACTCTGACAAATTCCAGTTACCAAATCTTTAGCACCTATCTTTTGAGCATACGCATGAGCAATTGTAAAAAATAGTGCATTGCGATTTGGAACATATGAGGCAGGAAGAGATGAGTTTGTAGCATGAGAGGCTGATATCTCTCCAACATCTCCAATAAGTGCTGAATTTCCAAGCTGAGATAGTTCGCTAAGTTTAAATATAGTATGTTTTATGCCAAATAAGTTAGCAATTTTTGAGGCTTGAGTTAGCTCAATCTCATGTCTTTGTCCATAATCATATGTAATAGCTTCAATCTCTTTAAATCTATTTTTTGCCCACCCCATACAAACTGTACTATCTTGTCCTCCACTAAAAATTACTATCGCTTTGCTCATTATTCGATTCCTAAAAATTTATGAGTTTGAACTGAGAGTTTAAATCTTGGATTTTTTTTTACAAAATCTATACAAAAATTTAAATTTTTCATATTTGGTCTATTTAGATAATTTTGAGGCTGTATAAAGATCGGTTTATCACTATCAAAAGATAAAATTGGCTCTGTATCTGTATCGTTTGAGAGTATAAATTTTATCTCATCAAACCCTTTTGTTTTAATATCTTGTAAATCTTTTGGACTATATGTGATCCAATTTGCCTCTTTTATATTTTCAAAATTGTACCCATTTGTCTCAACACACACATAAAATCCAACACTTTTTAAATCTCGTATCTCTTGGTTCAGATCATATATCGAGGGCTCTCCTCCAGTTATAACTATCGTTTTAGAGTTATAGTGTTTTATCTTTTGGATAAGCTCTTTTGAGTTTAGCTCATAAAATGTACCTACATGATATGTATCATCACAAAAATGACAAGCTAAATTACACCCAAAAAGTCTAACAAATATAGAAGCAACTCCACTAAAACTACCTTCTCCTTGAATAGAGTAAAATATCTTTGTTATTTTCATTCGGTATAATATCAAGATGATTATAAGAAAACTATTTAAAGCAGAAATTGCACACAGATTAACAACCGCTTATACCAAAAGATGTTTAGGACTTCATGGACACTCTTATAAGTTTGAAGTCTTAGTACATGATAATAGGCTAAATGTAGATGAGATGGTTATGGATTTTAAAAAACTTAAAGAGAAATTATATAACTTTTTGGATGGATTTGATCATGCTCTATTGATTAGCGATAAAGATAGTTTTTTAGTAAAACATGCAAAAGAGTTAAATTCTCGCTACATGATAGTACCATACAATCCAACTGCAGAGATGATGGCAGTTCATATATTTTTATATGCAAAAAGTATAGGGTTAAATATATGTGAAGTTATAGTACATGAGACAGATAGTGGATACGCCTCTTATAAAGGCGAAGATGGTATCAAAATGGATCTGACAAAAGTTGTATTTAGTGAAGAGTTGTGCAAGGCTATATCTTAAATATCAATAGAGTTAAAGATGAAGATCTCATAGTTAGCATACTAACTCCTAACAAATTAAAGACTCTTTATAGATTTTATGGTGCAAGACATAGTACTATAAACTTAGGCTACAAAATAGATTTTGAAGCTATAAGAACAAACTCATCTATGGCGATGCTTAGAAATGTATTGCATCTTGCTCAAAAATGGAATATGCAAACTCAAAAATTCTACATTTGGCAACAAGTTATCAAACTATTTTATAAACACTTAAAAGATGTTGTAGAGATTGATCAATTTTATTTTAATCTACTGGATAAAATGTCCGATAAATGGGATAGACAAAACTCACAAAGAGTAGCAGTTGAAGCTTATATAGAGATTTTAGAGTATGAGGGGAGATTACATGATGATTTTGTATGTTTTGTGTGTGAAGAGAGAATTGATAGAGATTTATCTCTAGCTAGAGGCTTTTTACCAGCTCATACATCATGTATCTTTGCAAATCAGCAAAATAAAGCTAAAATAGAGAATCTATTTCAAACTAAATCAACTCTATTTTTAGAAGATAGTGAAGTTTTGGATTTGTGGAATATTATCAATGAGGGATTTTAATGCGTTTTATATATATAGGTTTCATACTATTTTTTATGGTTGGTTGTGCCAATAAAGCTACTCAAGATATAGCAATTGATGTATCATGTAGTAGTAACTATTTTAGTATCAAAGCGGTTGCATGTTTAGAGCAAGATCAACTTATCCAAAAATTAGAGCCTTATCAAGTAATCTTTATAGGAGATCACCATACAAGCAAAAAGCTACACAAAAGCGTAAGTTCACTTATCGATAAACTATCTCAAAAAGGGTACAAAATCCACCTCGCAAGTGAGTGGTTTGTACCAAGTGATAATAATTTATTAGCAGAGTACTCTTTAGGAAGATTGAGTGATGCTCAATTTGAAAAAGAGATCAAATGGAAAGATAGAATGAGATTAAGTTTTTCACTATTTTCGCCAATTTATAGAAGCGTTATAAGAAACAAAGGTCAAATATATGGTATAAATATGACAAAAGAGGATAGGCAAAGGATAGGAACTCAAAATATATTCTCAATGAGTGGATATGCAGCCGATTTTTATAAAAAGCTTGATCTTGATACTAAAATCCACAAAGATATCATAGGACAATTTTTAGATTGTCATGCACCCAAAAAAGGTGAAAACGAAGAGCAGTGTTTAAAAAGAATGTATCTAATACAGGTAGCATGGGATAGTATCATGGCACAAAACAGTTCACTAATTGCAAACAATGTTTTAACCACTAAAAGAGATAAGTTATTGGTTTTTGTTGGATCGATGCATCTAGCATTTGGAGTTGGTATCAATATGCGGTTTGCAAGAATCAATAACAAACCTTTTGTAACTATTTTACCACTACATAAAACCAGTACAAAAATCCCCTTAGGGTTTGGAGATTATTTGCTACTATATGGCAATTTACACAATAATTAAGCTGCAACTTTTAAAAATGTAATTTGCTCCAATTTTTCAACAACACTATCATGTACACAAATTTTTGACTCTATAACTATATCTTGTTTGTGTTCATTTGAAGATATTATAAGTTTTAATGGTCTATCTCCTGGATGCTCTTTTGCCAATTTATATAATTTTTCAAGCATTGTAAACTCTTTTGATAACTCAATCTTTACAAAAATATCCTCTGGTGGCTTTTTGGGAGCCACCTCTTTTTTGATTTCAACTTTCTCTTTTTTTGCACTTTGTAAATCGACAATTTTTAAAACTCTCATTCTTGTAAATTGATCATCTTTAGAGATTGCTACTTTGAATGAAATTGGCTTTGTTTTATCCATCATCTCTAACTGAGCTAACATCTTTTCAAAAACAGTGATCTCTATATTTCCGTGTAAATCCATTAGATTTACTATGCCAAATTTATTTCCTTTTTTGCTAATTTTTGTGGTTATATCTTCGATTTTACCTATAAATAGAGCGTGAGAACCATCTGCTAAAGTATCAACTTCACTTGATAGAGTATGTTTTATACTATTGATCTCATCTCGAAATTCATCTAGCGGATGACCAGATACATAAAATCCTAAAGTCTCTTTTTCAAGTTCAAGTATAGTTTTAGACTCATACTCAGGAAGTTCACCTATCTCAACACGAATATTTACCATCTCTTCATCATCACCAAAGAGCGAATTTACAGCCATTTTATGAGCTCTTGCTGCTTCTTGGCCAGCGGTAACTATCTTTTCTATCTGTTCAAGCATAGAGTGTCTTGAGTGACCAAAACTATCCATTGCACCAGATTTTATCAACGCTTCTAATACTCTTTTATTTACTTTTTGCATATCAACCCTAGATACAAAATCACTCAAATCGCTAAACTGTTTTTTCTCTCTTGCTTCTATAATACTCTCTATCGCTTTTGAGCCAACACCTTTAATAGCTCCAAGTCCAAATAAAATTACCTCTTTTTTATCCTCTATATTAACACTAAATTCAATCATACTTTTTTTGATATCTGGTGGCAAAAGTTTGATACCAAGATGTTTTACCTCATCAATATATTTTACAATTTTATCAGTATTATCAGCTTCACTTGTTAAAAGTGCCGCCATAAATTCAGCAGTATAGTAGGTTTTTAGATATGCAGTTTGAAAAGTTATCATCGCATATGCTGCTGAGTGGGATTTATTAAATCCATATCCAGCAAATTTTACAATCAAATCAAAAAGCTCTTCTGCTTTTGCTCTATCAAACCCTTTCTTTTGTGCACCATTAGCAAATTCACCCTTTAATCTATCCATCTCCTCTTTGATCTTTTTACCCATAGCTCGTCTAACAACATCAGCTCCACCTAATGAAAATCCTCCAATTGTTTGAACTATTTGCATGACCTGTTCTTGATAGACAATTACACCATATGTTGGCTCTAATATCTCTTTAAGCTCATCAAACATATAGGTAATTTTAGCTCTTCCATGTTTTCTATCTATAAAATCATCAAGCATTCCAGACTCCATAGGACCAGGTCTATAAAGAGCTAAGACCGCAATAATATCTTCAAAATTTGTTGGTTTTAATCTCTCATTTAGAGATTGCATTCCGCTTGATTCTATTTGAAATAGTCCTAAAGTATTTCCACTTTGAATAAGTTCATACACTTTTGGATCATCAAAATCAACTTTATGAAAATCAACCTCCTTATTATGTAGCTTTTTTATAAGCTTTAATGCATTATCAATAACTGTTAAAGTTTTGAGTCCCAAAAAGTCAAATTTTATAAGATCAACATCCTCAAGATATTTCAAAGAGTATTGAGTCATGTAGGTATTCTCTTTTGATGGTTTATAAATGGGAGCTTTATTCCATAACTCTTCATTACTCAAAACTACTCCAGCTGCATGCATACCAGCATTTCTATTTAATCCCTCTAATGCTATTGCTACATCCCAAATTCTTTTAGCTTGTGGGTTAGAATCTAGCAACTCTTTTATTTTTGGCTCTTTTTCATATGCGGTTTTGAGATCTATACCAAGCTCATCTGGAATAAGTTTTGCCATCTTGTCCGCTTCAGCATAAGGCATAGACATAACTCTAGCAACATCTCTTAAAACCCCTTTTGCCAAAAGTTTACCAAATGTGATAACTTGTGCTACATTTGCTCTTCCATACTTATCAACCACATAATCAATAATCTCCCCTCTTCTGTGCTGACAAAAATCGATATCGATATCTGGCATACTAACTCTTTCAGGATTTAAAAATCTCTCAAAAAGAAGATTGTACTTCATAGGATCTATATCGGTAATCTCAAGAGCATAGGCCACTAAACTACCTGCGGCTGAGCCTCTTCCTGGACCTACAGGTACTTTGCGACTTTTTGCTTCTCTAATAAAATCCCAAACTATTAGCATATATCCTGGAAATTTCATACTATTTATAATATCTATCTCTGTTTGTAATCTCTTTCGATACTCTTCGTGTTTCTCTTTTGGTACAACTTTAAGCCTTTTTTCTAAACCCTCTTTACACTTATATGCAAAATAGTCAGCATCATTATCAAACTCAACTCCATCTTTTTTTGCATACTCTTTTACAAATTTAAACTTTGGTGGTGTTGGGTTTCCTAGCTTGATCTCAAGGTTACATTTATCAACTATCTCTTGAGTATTTGATAAAGCTTCTGGTATATCAGCAAAGAGCATACTCATCTGTTTAGGGCTTTTTAGAAAAAATTCATGAACTGAGTGGCGAAGTCTTTTTGGATCATCAAACTCTTTATTCATAGCAATACACATAAAAGCCTCATGAGCATCAGCTAAGCTTTGATCTAAATAGTGGGTATCATTTGTTGCAATAATTTTAATCCCAGTCTCTAGTGAGAGTTTTATCACCTGTTCATCTATAGAGTGTTGATCTTCTATACCATGACGCATTATCTCAAGATAAAAATCATCGCCAAAAATCTCTTTATACTCTAATGCTATCTCTTTTGCTCTCTCATATCCTTTGGCTCCAAACTTTCTATTTTTTTCATTTGTATTTAAGTGCCAATTTACCTCTCCTTGTAAACATGCGGTTGAACAGATCAAACCTTGAGAGTGCTTCTTTAAGAGCTTTTTATTGATCCTTGGATAGTAGTAAAAACCGTTTATAAAACTTTGTGAACTTAAATACATAAGATTTTTATAACCTATCTCATCTTTTGCATATAAGCATACATGAAATCTCTGTTTTGTGGACTTATCTGAAATATCCTCTTGGTTATGCAAATACGCTTCCATACCAATAATTGGTTTGATTCCCTCTTTTTTCATAGTCGTATAAAAATCAATCGCTCCAAACATATTACCATGATCGGTAATAGCAACTGAACTCATACCAAGAGCTTTGACTCTTTTTGCAAGATCTTTTATTTTATTTGCTCCATCGAGTAGTGAGTACTCAGTATGAAGATGTAAATGTGTAAAATCTGGAATACTCATATAGACCCTTGAAGTGTAATTATTTAATGGTTGATACTACAAAAAGTGTAATAAAAAAAATGTTAAATTGCTCTTGTAATAATTCGCTTTTATCTCTTGCTATAAAAGGCAATAGATAAATTAAAAATCACCCCTCTAATATTTTAAACTCTTGCTAATTAGTTATAGTCAAAATTTTACATCATATTTTATAAAATACCATATCATAAATGGAATTTCGATAATTAGATAAGTTATTATTGCAAACCAAAACCAATTTGTGCTAAAAAATATCATATTGAACTCTTGAGAAGATCCCCAAAAAATTGATCCAGATACAATCAGAGATATACATGAAACGATAATGTCATTATTGACAATTTTTTTTATATCTGAGTTTGCTGAATTTGGATAAACAAAAAAATATGCCACCATAATTAGAGTAGTATTTATAGAAATTATAATTAATTCTGGACTCATTTTTCTATTTTATCAAAAATTTTTTTTAAAGTTTATTTGAGTGAACATAATTTATCTTCAATGATTTTCATCATAATCAAGATCTGGATACTGTTTGAAAGCTTCACCTTTAATATTATACGCATAAGGAAATCTGTTTTCACCAGATTTTGGTTTGCGAACTTCAATACACTTAATTACAAAATGCCACATATCACCATAATCAAATAAAAAGATCATTTTTTTATTTTTTTTAAATACC
>JALWLB010000144.1 GCA_027081145.1 Campylobacterales bacterium | reverse complement strand
GGAGGAAGCTCAAACTTTATGAGTGGCTTTTTTCACCGTTTACATCCCAAAGATTTTAAACAACTTGATAATTTTCCTAAAATAGAGGGTGCAAATATAGCAAACTGGCCTATCTCGTATGATGAGTTAGAGCCATTTTATGAAAAAGTTGAAAGAGTTGTAGGTATCAGCGGAGAGGCAAATTCACACAAGTTTGAGCCACCAAGATCAACAAAAAATTTTCCATATCCTCCTACTATTGAGCACCCAATATCAAAACTCATAGATAAAAGTGCAAAAGAGTTAAATATAGATGTATTAAAAACTCCAAGAGCAATTTTACCCTACTCTAAAGGTAAACGAAATGGGTGTTATTATTCTAACTATTGTGGAAGTTATGGCTGTAGTAGTGGAGCTAAAGGAAGCTCAAGAGTTGCACTACTAAGAGGTAAAAATCTTAAAATCTTACCAAACTCTTTTGTAAAAAAGCTTCATGAAAAAAATCATAAAGTTATCAAAGCAGAGATAGTAAATCATGTAGGAGAGATTGAGTTTATAAGAGCAAAAACTTTTATACTTGCAGCTCAAGCAGTTGAGAGTTGCAGACTTTTATTAAACTCAAAGTCAAAAAACTTTCCAAATGGATTGGCTAATAATAGTAATCAAGTTGGTAAAAATTTGCTCTTTTCTGCTGGTGGTGTAGTTAGTGGAGAGTTTGATAAAGATGTGATGGATTTAAAAGAGCTTATGATAGGTGGAGTATTTGTAAATAGAAGTATCAAAGATTGGTATATATTTAAAGATAATACCAAAGGTGGGTTGATTGATATACTGTTTGAGCATGCAAATCCTATAGCAAAAGCAAATAGACAAAAATACTCTCCTAATGGTGAACTGCTTTGGGGAGAGAGGCTACAAAAGAAGATATTTGATAAATTTAATAATAAAAAACAGTTAAATTTTGAAATTTTTAATGATTGGATTCCACATGATAACTGTTTTGTCAGTGTTGATGAGAGATATAGAGATAAATTTGGTATGCCTATTGCAAAAATCAGAGTTACACCACACCCTCACAATATGAAAATCGCCAAAAAGTTAGCCAAAAAAAGTATAAAACTACTAAAACAGATGAGAGCTAAAAATATTCAAACATCCATAAGCTACTACCCACCACAAAATTTACAAGCTGGTGGATGTAGATTTGGTAATGATCCTAAAACTTCAGTCTTGGATAAAAACTGTAAAGCTCATGAAGTTAAAAACTTATATGTCGTAGATGGAAGCTTCATGCCAACTGGCGGAAGTGTGCCATACACTTGGACTATATACGCAAACTCATTTAGAGTAGCTGAGATTTTGAAACGAAGGTTTAGTTAATCATCTTAATATTTAGCATAATTTTTTCCTTTTAACCAAGGTAAATCCCAATCATCATTATTAAAATTTATTTCTTTATTATCAATTACTTTTATAAACTCTTTTGCTATATAAAATGATAGTATAGGTGGAACAGCATTTCCAATATGAGCAAATGCTGCACCGTTTGAACCACTAAAGTTAAAATCATCTGGGAAACTTTGTAATCTTGCACACTCTCTAACAGATAATCTTCTTTTATTATTTGGATGTGGGTGGATAACTGCACCTCCACTTCTACTTCCTCGTCCTGTAATAGTAGGAGATGGTTTATTCCAATCTAATTGACGATTACCAACATATCCGTTTATTTTTACTTTGTGTTTTGAACCTACATGATTTGGGATAGATTCATCATAATCTTCTGGTAAATCTGATATGGCATCTTTTAAGGATACATAAGGTTTTAAAATTAGATTATTATTTTTTGAATGAGTTGGACTAGGAAAATTTGGTTCAACCTTTATATCATTTCTAGTTCCAATTATAATCACCCTTTTTCTATTTTGAGGCACTCCATACTCTGAAGCTAAAAGTGTTTTATGTTTAACTCTGTATCCAATATCTTCAAACTCTTTTATCATATTTTCAAAAAAAGCATTAAACTCTTTTCCACTTTTCATACCTGGAACATTTTCAATCAAAAAATATTTTGTCATTTTTGCTTTTAAAATTCGTATATATTCTTTGTATAAAAAATTTATACTATCATTTATATTTCTACTTTTTCCTTTTGCTACTGTAAAACCTAAACATGGAAATCCTCCTGCTATCAAGTCGGCTTCATTTGGTATTTCATCTATATTTACATCATAAATATCTTTACAAATTATATGATTACCTATATTTTGTTTATAAGTTTTTACCGCATCACAGTCTATATCGTTTGCCCAAATTATCTTTGCTCCTGCTTTGATAAAACCTAAATCAACTCCGCCACAACCTGAAAATAGAGATATTACTTTCATTGGCTGACGCCTTTTATTTTTTGCTCTATTAAATTTATAATTTGTTCTATCTCATAACACATTTGCTTTTGATAAAATTCTTTATTATTTACATCATTGATATATTTGACTAAAATATTTGTTGTTTTATCTTCAAATTCTGTAAAATATTTTAAAATAGAGTCATTTAAAAAGTTAAAATCCAATTTTATATGAGTTGCTATCTTTAGAAACTCTTCCCTATCAACTCTTATCGAGTGTCCTTCCCAGCGATTTACAAT
>JALWLB010000143.1 GCA_027081145.1 Campylobacterales bacterium | reverse complement strand
TACTCAAAAAAAGCTCTAAAAAGTTAGGAAATATACCATATATAAATGGTAGAAATAATTACTGGGGATATGGTAGAATTGACGCGGCAGTTGCAGTAAAGAAGGCAAAAGATTTACTAAAGCCAAAGATTGAATTAAAAAACAATCCTACAACTATTAAATTACATAATTTCGCATACAAAATGTTTAAAAGCATTTATTAGATATATTTAATAAAAAGTTTCAAGGATATAGATGTATCGTTTTGCTCCCTCACCTACTGGAGATATGCATATAGGAAATCTTCGTGTTGCACTGTTTAATTTTATTTGTGCAAAAAAAAATAATCAAAAGTTTATCATAAGAATCGAAGATACAGACACTCAAAGAAATATTCAAGGTAAAGATCAAGAGATATTAGAAGTATTAAATCTATTTGGAATCAAATATGATGAAGTATATTATCAAAGCAATAATTTAAAATTTCACTATCAAATGGCAATGCAACTTTTGATGGATCAAAAAGCATTTTCTTGTTTTTGCTCTGAAGATGTACTAAATCAAAAAAAAGAGAGTGCAAAAAAAAATTCAACTGCTTATATGTATGATGATGCGTGTCTTAATTTGAGTGATTCAGAAGTATTAGAAAATGAGAAACCTTTTGTTATAAGAATAAAAAGACCAACCAAAGATTTAAGTTTTACAGATATCATAAAAGGTGATATGAAATTTAGTGCAAAATCGATCGATAGTTTTGTGCTATTAAGAGCCAATAAGACACCCACATACAATTTTGCTTGTGCAGTTGATGATATGCTACATGATATCAGTATTGTTATAAGAGGTGAAGATCACCTCTCAAATACCCCAAAACAAAAATTAATCAGAAAGTATTTAAAATATAACAAAGAGATAATTTATGCTCATCTTCCAATTATACTAAATTCTCAAGGTAAAAAGATGAGTAAAAGAGATGATGCTTCAAGTGTCAAGTGGCTTCTAAATGAAGGATTTTTACCATCTGCTATTACTAATTATTTAATTTTAATAGGCAATAAAACACCAACTGAAGTGTTTACTTTAGATGAAGCAATAGAGTGGTTTGATCTAAAAAATATTTCCAAATCACCCGCAAAGTTTGATTTAGATCGGTTAAGACACTTAAATAGAGAACATATTAAAAAAAGTGATCCATTAGAACTTGCAAAGTTAATCGGTTATTCAAGTAAAGATTTAGGACAACTTGCTAAAATATATACCGAAGAAGCAAGTACAATCAATGAAATAAAATCAAAAATAGATAAAATATTTTCATCTAAAAATTCAAAAGAGTTTGAGAGAGAGTTAAATATCTTAAGAGATATCATATCTGATATGCCATATTTTGAAAGTTTTGATGAATTTAAATCATACTTGATAGATAAAAGCTCATTAAAGGGTAAAAAGTTTTTCAAACCATTAAGAGTATTATTAACAGGTGTTCAAAGTGGACCAAACTTGAGTGATATTTATCCTCATATAAAAAACTATTTAGGAGAGATTATAAGATGATGGTTTTAGCAACATTTATAGAAGCAATTGCACAAATTCTTGGTATGGTTATCAATATATATATTTGGGTTATTATCATAGCAGCACTTATTTCATGGGTTCGACCTGATCCAAACAATCCTATAGTTCAAATCTTATATAAATTGACTGAGCCAGTTTATGCTTTTATTAGAAGATACATACCAACAACAATAGGTGGAATCGATCTATCTCCAATTATAGTAATACTTGGATTACAATTTTTAAATCTATTTTTGGTAAAAGTTTTATTTGGCATCGCAAATAGTTTATAAAATTTGGCTATTTTTACTACTATCATGTAGCCTATTTGCTTCAGCAAATTTATCTTTGGATTTTTTCAAAGATAAACCAAGATCAAATATAACAGACTTTTATATAAGCCAATACTTAGATCAAAATATAACTTCAAATGAAGCAAATGAACTAATACAGTATGTTAAAAATATGAATTTAAAGCTATTTTATAAATTTGCAAATAAAATAGATAGTTTTGCTTTTAAAAGAGTTGAGTATTGTTTAAGACTAAAACCAAAAGAGTACATTGGCAAGAGTAATAGTTGTGTAGCTATGGGATTATCACCATATAAAGCAAGTGAATTATCCCCTAAAGAGTTAAATCAAATAGCATACTTTATAGAAGATAATTTTCCTAAAAAAGCAGCTATATATAGGATTTTAGCAAAAAGAGATTTTTATGAATTGACAAAATCTAAAGAGATTTTTAACGAAGTTTTTGCCAATGTAAAGACTGGTTTTAGACAAAAATACTATAACTTTGCTCTACCTAAAACTTTTCAAACCAATCAAAATATCTTAACAATACTAAAAGATCCAAAAATGGATAAAGCACAGCTATCTTTAATTGATATCAACTCATCAAAACTATCACATAAAACAAACTTTTATCTAGCACTAAATGCACTAAAACACAATAGAGAAAATTTAGCCATTAGGTATTTAAAGATATCTTTTAAAAAAGCTTATTATCGTTTTGATAAAGATAAGACTCTTTTTTGGATCTATTTGATAACAAAAGATAAAAATATTTTAAAAACTCTTACTAAAAGCAAAGATATTAATATATATTCATTATATGCACACGAAAAATTAAACACTTATCCAAATGGCATTAGAAGCGAAATAGAGCCTAAAAAGAGTTTTGTTGATTTTAATATTACCGATCCTTACGCATGGAAAGCTCTATATAAAAAATCAAAAACTTTAAAATTTAAAAATTATCAAGAAAAAAGAAAATGGGCATTAGAGTATAACTCTAACGATACTGAACCTCATGTTGCACTTTTGATATATGATTATAGTAAAAATATTCACTACTTTTTAAAACCATATTTTAAATATTTAAAAAATTTGCCAAAAAAAAGAGTTGCTTTGATATTGGCTATTGCAAAACAGGAGAGCCGTTTTATACCAACTGCTGTATCTTACTCTTATGCACTAGGTTTAATGCAATTTATGCCATTTCTTGCCAAAGATATAGCAAAACAGATAAATTTTAAAAACTTTAAATATGAAGATATGTTTAATCCAAAAATAGCTTACAAATTTGCCGATATTCATCTAAATTATTTAGAAAAGTATCTCTATCATCCTCTATTTGTAGCTTATGCTTATAATGGTGGAATTGGATTTACAAGACGGCAAGTTTTACAAACAAACTACTTTGAAAAAGGAAAGTTTGAGCCGTTTTTAAGTATGGAACTTATGCCAAATGAACAGGCAAAAAAGTATGGTAAAAAAGTTTTAGCAAACTATGTAATATATGCAAATCTTTTAGATCTTAATATAACACTTACTGATCTTTTAAAAAAATTAAACGATAAAAAGAGCTGTTTTCAATTTTAAAAATCAACTCAATCTTATTTGTTATGGTTTTATTAAACTCAACCAAATAGTACTTTGACCATCTACTTTGCATTGGAGATATTTTTGTAAGATTGTGATCTTTTGATAATTTTATAACTCTGATAGGCTTTATATCTGGATCTATACTTATATCTACAAAAGGATCAAATATATTTTTTGTCTCATTTTCTTCATAACTGTTATCGATATATAAATTTATCAAAAAATTCTCTTTATCATTTTGATAAGCTTTTAGTGAATTATTTAAATAACTAACTAAAATTGTACTATTTTGAGAAATTGGTAATTTTTTAGTATTTGTAAATAGGCTCTCTTTGATTAAATCTTGAGAAAAAAATCCATTTTTAAAACTGCACCCATTTATAAAAATATTTACGACACAAAAAAATAGCAATACCCTTTTTTTCACACTTATCCTTTAATTTTATGAACATTTTACTATTTTACAGAAAAATAAATGAACAAATGCTACAATGTATCAATGAAAAAAGTAGCAGTTGCATTTACAGGTCCATCAAATAGTGGAAAAACCACTCTAATAGTAAAAATTGCTGATATATTGATAAAATCTTACAAAGTAGTTATCATTAAAAACGATCCAAAAGATAAAGCTATTTTTGATACAAAAGGAAAAGATAGTTATAAGTTTTTTCAAACACAAGCTGAAACTGTTATCTTATCGCCAACAAGAACCACCTTTTTTTCTCACAAACAAAGAGATTTAAAAGAGGTTATTCAGATGGTTGGAGATTTTGATATACTGCTATTTGAAGGACAAAAACATATAGATTTACCAAGAATTGCAATCTTTAGAGATAAAATAGATGAAAGTTATTTTAAATACTCAAACGCAATTGCGATAGATCAGAGCATAAATTTAAACCTACATGATATCCCAAAAGAGATAGATATCTTAGATCTAAATGATCCTCAAATGATCATCAAATGGATAGAAAAAAATGCAAAGATAAAGGAGATTTAGTGCAAGAGATATATGAAGCTATTAAAAACTCAGCTATAAAAATAAAACAGGCTATTTTAGATGATGATACCAAGTATAGTCAAACTCAAAACTCAACAGGAGATATTCAACTAAAACTAGATATCAAAAGTGATCTTATCATCGAAGATGAGTTAAGCAAACTAAACTCCATCAAAGAGTTAGCCAGTGAAGAGAAAGAGCATCCAAAAACGATAAATTTAGATGGAAAATACCTAATAGGATATGATCCACTCGATGGTTCAAGCTTAGTTGATGTAAATTTAAGTGTAGGCTCAATTTTTGGAGTATATGAAAACTCTTATAGTGGTGTTGATCTAAAATCGGCTATATATGTTGTTTATGGTCCAAGGGTTGAGCTTGTAATAGCTGATGATAGTGGAGTAAAACTTTATAGATTAGATAATGATAAGTTTAATTTTATAAAAGATATTAAACTCAACAACAAAGGCAAACTAAACTCTCCAGGTGCAACACAAAAAAATTGGTCAAAAATACATAAAAAATTAATCAATGATATATTTGATGAGGGATATAGACTAAGATACTCTGGTGGTATGGTTCCAGATTTGCATCAAATACTTTTAAAAGGTGGTGGACTATTCTCATATCCTGCAACATCTGATCTTCCAGCAGGAAAACTTAGAATGGTATTTGAAGTATTTATCTTTGCTTTTGTTTTTGAAAAAGCTGGAGGTTTAGCAATTGATGGGCAAAATAGATTATTAGATTTATCTCCAAAGCATATACATGATACTACTCCTTGTTTTTTTGGATCAACTTATGAGATAAATAAAGTAAAAGAGTATTATGCAAGATAGTGAAAATATAGTTGATAAATTTGAACAAAAGCTCCAAATTGAGTTAAAAAACCTTCACGACTGTCAAAATGATCATAAAATAGACAGTTGCATGAAATGTGAAAATATAATAGGTTGTGAAATTAGAAAACTATATGTAAAAGCAGTTTATGAAAGTATGAATAAAGGAAGAAATGGTGGCTTTGAATTTTAAAAAAATCACCCTTCAAAAAAAAGCGACTATTATTGCAAGTGCCACATCTTTTGCACTAGTTATCATAAAAGTTATCATTGGTATTATTAGTGGCTCAGTAGCTGTTTTAGCAAGTGCGATTGACTCTATTTTGGATTTAGTCATCTCTATGTTTAACTTCTTTGCTGTTACCAAATCAGAAGAAGAGGCAAATCAAAAATTTAACTATGGCAAAGGTAAAATAGAAGCACTAGCTGCTGTGATAGAGGGCACTATCATAATTATGTCTGGTCTTTATATATTTTATATGGCAATTGAAAAAGCCATAAACGAGAAAACAACTCAATATTTAGATATCTCTATAGTTGTAATGCTTATTTCAATCGCTATAACAGCTATATTGGTGCTTTTTTTAAATCATGTAGCCAAAAAAACAAACTCTTTAGTTATAAAATCGGATGCACTTCATTACAAAACAGATCTTTTTACAAATGCTGCTATCATTTTCTCTTTGGTAGCTGTTAAATTTAGTGGATTTGAAATTATCGACTCTATTGTTGGTTCAATTATAGCTATTTATATCATATATTCAGCCTACATGATAATAAAAGAGGGAGTTTATATGCTACTTGATGGATCACTTGATCAAGAGATGGTTCAAAAAATTGAAGATGCTATAAAAAATACAAAAGGTGTTACAGATTATCACTTTTTAAAGACTAGAAGATCTGGAAAAGTAAACTTTGTAGATGTGCATCTAGTTTTTCATCCTGAAATTTTACTAATTGATGCTCATGAGATTGGAGACAGAGTCGAAGAAAAAATTCACGAAATAGACAAAACAAGTGAGTGGGTTATCAATATTCACCTAGATCCATATGATGATAGTGGATTACATGATAAAAAATAAAATTATTTAACTAATTAAAGCTAGTTAAGCTTTGGTAAAAAAATTTTATAAATTCATCTTATTTTTATAATATATTAAATTTTAATCCATAAAAATTTAATATATTTCATACAATATCTATCTCAAACTTTACTATATAATATTTGCAAATATTTTTGGAGGTTTGATATGAAAATTTATACATTAGCACTATCTATTATAATAATTTTATTGGCAGGTTGCGGAAGTGGTAGTTCTATTAGAAAAGCGACTATTCAAAGCGATATGGATACAAATTCAATCTCTATTTATGAAAGCGTAACACTTCGTGCTGGTACTACTGGAGTAGAGTATGAGTGGTATGATGAAAATGGTAACTTAATAGGAGAACAACAAACTTTAAATAAAGCTTTTGATACCGAAGGAATTCATAAGGTTACTTTAAAAATTACAACAGAAGATGGCGAGATACTATTTGCTACAATAAATATAACAGTAAGCAATGAAAATACTACAACAAATCCTACAAATAGAGCACCAATTGCCAAATCAGACTCTATTGTATTAACAAAAAATAGCTCCAAAGAGATAACACTACTAGCAGAAGATAAAGATAATGATATGTTAAACTATACAATAACTATCCAACCAAAACATGGAAAATTAATTGGTAATGCTCCATATATCACATATAAGCCAAATAAAGATTATGTTGGATATGATAGATTCTCTTTTAAAGCCAATGATGGCAGTAGTGACTCTCAAATAGCTACAGTCGATATAAAAGTTCAAGGTTATAAAATAGCAACTAAAAAAAATACCTACTCTAATTTAACCTACACCTATGATACTAGAGGAAATTTAGTTAAAAAACACACTTCATACTCCACATATAGAGGTAATATAATTACCTACACATACGACACAAATGATAATATGCTAAAAAAGAGTTACGATTACAATGCAGATGGAAAAATAGATTATCAATATTTTTATACATACAATAAACATAATGATCTATTAAAGAAAAGTTACGATTCTAATGCAGATGGGATAATAGATTCTGAGATAGATTGTTATAGTTATACTTATGATGATAATGGAAAAGTGTTAGAAAAAATTATCACCAGTTGTAACAAAAGTAACCAATTTACAAAAAAAGAGATTTATACCTACACTTATGATCAAAATGCAAATCTCATAACAAAAGTTTATAAACAGTATGCACAAAGCTATAACTACAAAGATCAAAAAGAGGGAGTTTATACCTATACATATGACCAAAATAACAATCTAATAAAAGAGAGCTACAAAGATAGCTATTATGATTATAAAAATTATACTTTTACCTATGAGTATGATGAAAATAACAACTTAATAAAAGAGACTAAAAAATCTCATCCATACTATGCAAGTCATTACAATAAAGAAGCAATTTATACATACGAATATGATGAAAATAGTAATCTAATAACTGAAACTTATGAATCATTCACAAACTACTCATCTTATGTGTATAAAACTCAATATACTTACACATATGATGAAAATGGCAATCTTTTAGAAGAAAATTATGATCTACAAGCAGATGGCGATATTGAAAGTACTACTACTTATACTTGGATACAAATTTAATAAGTTACTAACTAACCAGTTAGTAACTCATATCTAAAATTCGTTTCTCTTTTGTATATGGCTCCAAAAAGGCTCTATTTTTTTCAATTTTTATCATACTCTTTTTGATAAGTTGTGCCTCTTTTTTGAGAGACTCTTTAGCTTGTGCTATAAGAGATAGAGCTATTTGCATATGCTCCAGATTATCAAATGACGGTATAGAATCCAACATCAAATCGATTCTTTTTTCATCTAGTTCAATAATTGCTATTTTAAATTCATCAAGCCATTGCTGGTTCTTTGGATTCACTATAGACCTCCTCTTTCCAAGCTTCGAGCAATGTTGATGCTACATGTAAAACAGTATCTAACTCTTTGGTTGAGTTATTAATATTTGCTGTTGTTAAAAGTGTTATTTGATGCTGATATAAACCACTTAAATAAGCCACTATAGTACCACCATTATCTCTTAAAGAGTCAATAAGCTCTATAAAAATATCTATCGTTTTATTTATATATTTTGCTTTTTCTTCTATATTGTTCTCATTGATCGCTCTTTTTGCCAATGAAGCAAATTTTAAAATCCCCTCATAGAGCATCTCTATTAATTTTTCAGGTGTTTGAATAGCAGTATGGTTTTGATTATAAGCTTGATAAGCTTTTTGTGTCATGTTATTTTCCTTAAATTATGATTTTGAATTGATTTCTTGTTGAATAATCATATCAAGAGCTTCAAATTCTTTTGTTAATCTTCCTATGAGAATATCAAATGAGACAAACTGCTCTGCCATCAGATCATATTTATCATCCAATTTTGCTTGAGCTTCACTTTTTGACTCCTCAAGTGCTACCTCTTCATCATCTAAACTAGAGCTAAGCGTTTTAATAGTTCCAGATGAGCTTGTTCCTATATCGAACAAAGTATCATAAAGTTTATCAAAAATCCCACTCTCACCATCTGAGCTTTTAAAAAACTCTTCAACCGCACCTGCATCAGAACTCAATGCACTTTTTAATTCATCTTCATCAAGCTCTATTGTTCCGTCTCGATTGAGCGTAAAACCAAAATCGATAATTGTTTTATCTGAAGAAGTTGTTGTTGCTAAAATATCATTCAATTCAGTTTTTATTGCTTTAATTTCACTTGTACTTTGAAATACACCAGCTTCACTAGTATCCGAATCATATTTTGTTAATTCAGTTACACTCTCTATAATAGCATTATATTTTTCAACAAAATTTTTCATCTCTTCAACAACTTTATCACTATTTTGCGTAATAGACAAAGTTGATACACCAGTATCTTTTAGTGTAAGTGTGACACCATCAATTAGATCACTTATCTCATTGCTTGAACTTGTAATATCTATTCCATCATATGTAAATGTAGCATCTGTTGCACTTTGAATTTCAGTAAATCCAAGATCTGATGCATTGGCACTAACTGTTATAGCATTTTCAGTACCGGTATTAGCTGACTTATAAACTAATGTATATGGATCACTTCCTCCAACATTTAAAACTGAAGCCTCAATTAACCCATCACTTTTTTCATTAATCAAATCAGCAAGATCTGAAATAGTAGTACTTGCATTAACATCTATATCAATATCTTTACCATTTATAGTAAAAGTGAGAGTTTTTGTATCAGTTGTAAAAGTTGAATCTTTTGATGAAAAACCTTTTGATTGATGAATATCTTTTTTAGCAATTTGTGATACATTAATCTCTATAGTTTGCTCTTTTGCCTCATAAGTAACATTTGCACTAATGGAATCTCCACTGATAGACGAATCTTTAGATTCATAAGTTTTGCTATCTGTCATAATAACTGAATGATCTTTTAAATCAGTTATAAGCTTTTTTAATTCATCTAACTTCTCTTGCTTTGTGTTATTTAACTCAATTTTATCATCAATTGGAGCAATAATCGCACTCTCATCTGCCTCTTTTAATTGATCAATAATATCATAAGATAGTGTACCACCACTTCCAATTCCAAGTGTACTTAAAGATCCTGCCATCATTTATCCCTTTTTATCAAACATAACGCCAACAAGCTCTTTCATACTCTCACTAATTTTCATAACCTCTTCACTAGGCAATTTTCTAATCTCTTCACCTGTATTTTTATCAATAACACTAATATAGCTCATATTTAATTTTTCATTATATGCAAATTTAACACTTATATCTTGTGATGATGCAATATCATTTAGTTTTTTTTCAATCTGTTGCATCTTTTCACTATTGTTATTTGACTTTTTATCATTTTGTTTCATTGACTCTATTTTAGGCTCTATATTAAAAGAAGATACAGTATTTACCTTTTTAATATTTGAGCTACTAACTGCTTGATTTGTGCTTTGGGGCAAAAAGGTATTTGCACTAGTCGCACTCATTGCTAACGCTTTCATAGCTACTCCTTTAGCTTTTTCTAAGCATAGCATCGACTACTTTTTTAAAAACTTAATACTACATGATATAAAATCACACTTTTTAGGGTAAAATAAATAAAACTTTACATATCGTAACAGAGAAAATCATGAAAAAAGAAAAATTATTTTCAACTATTAACTCAGGCAAATACAAAGGTAAAAAGATTGAACTACCACAAGGTTTGATTACTAGAAGTACAAAATCTATACTAAAGAGTTCACTTTTTGACACTTTACAATTTGAGATCATAGATAAAAATTTTGTAGAAGTTTTTGCGGGAAGTGGCAGTGTAGGTTTAGAAGCAATAAGCAAAGGTGCAAAAAGAGCCTATTTTATAGAAAGAGATAAAAACTCTTTTGCAGTATTAAAACAAAATTGCCATCAAATTGATAAAAATAGTTGTGAATTATATTTTGGTGATAGTTTTAAAATCTATTTTAATATTATCAAAAAGATACAAACTACCAAAACAAAAACATACTTCTATTTTGATCCACCATTTAATATACGAGAAAATATGCAAAATATTTATGATAAAGTTTTTAATCTAATTCAAAACACACCATCAACTATAACTCAAAAAATCATAATTGAGCATATCTCAAAAATGAAAATTCCAAATCATGTAGGAGAATTTAGACTTATAAAAACTAAAAAATTTGGTAAAAGTTCATTAAGCTATTTAATCCCTATAAAATCATCAACCGATTGAGAAATTATATGTCCTATTAGTATATGCATCTCTTGAATTCTTGGTGTATCATTAGATGGAACTATAATATTAACATCACAAAACTCATCAATCCCTCCACCTCCACCTGTTTTGACCGCTAAGACACCCACATTTTAGTTTTTGAACATAGCATTATAAAGTTTTTGCTGAATTTCAGATAATTTTATTGGTATAATTTTATTATTAAGTTTAA
>JALWLB010000142.1 GCA_027081145.1 Campylobacterales bacterium | reverse complement strand
TTATATTCATATTATTTGTAGTATAATTTTATTCACAAAACTATAAAAATTTAAATGAAGGAGAATCGGTTTATTATGAAAGATCATAAACTATCAACTATATTGGCACTATCTATAACAGTTGCCTCAGTATCACTTTATGCAAATAGAGTTGATGCAACAAACACTCTTCCAGATGCAAAAGCTGGTGAATGCTATGCAAAAGTTATTGTTCCAGCTAAATTTGAGACAAAAACTGAAAAAATTTTAGTGACTGAACCATCAGTTAAAATTTCAATAACTCCAGCAAAATATGGTTGGAAAGAGGAAAAAGTTTTAGTTAAAGAGGCTTCAAAAAAGTTAACTCCCATTCCTGCTGTATATAAAAGTGTAGAAGAGAAAGTTTTAGTTAAACCTGCACAAAAAGGTTGGTTTACAAGCTTAAAAGCTTATGTTCCAGTATCACCTGAACTTTTAGATGCAGCAAAAGCTAAAGGAGTAGATATCGATAATACACCTGCTGGAGTATGTTATAAAGAGTATTTTAAACCAGCAGTTTACAAAAATGAAAAAGAGCAATATGTCGCAAAAGAGGCTTCAGATACAATAAAAATTGTACCAGCAGAATATAAATGGGTTGAAAAGAAGATATTGGTTAAAGAAGCCTCAAAAAAGATTGTTCCAGTTCCTGCAACATATAGTTATATAGAAGAGAAAATTTTGGTTGAACCTGAAAAAACTGTTTGGAAAAAAGGGAGTGGTTTGGTTGAAAAAGTTGATAATACAACTGGAGAAATTATGTGTCTTGTGAAAGTTCCAGCAGTTTATAAAACAGTTAAAAAAAGAGTTGTTAAAACTCCTGCAACTACAAAAGTTGTTGAAATTCCAGCAGTTTATAAAACTATTAAGGTTAAAAAGCTTGTTAAAGATGCCGAAGTTATTAAAAATACTACTCCAGAGAGTTACAAAAGTATAACAAAAGTTGTAAAAGTTAAAGATCCAGAGTTTGAATGGCATAAAGTTGGTCAAAAGGTAGCTGGTCTAAAATATAGCGGTAATCAAATATGCTTAGTTGCAACTCCAGCAAAATATAAGACTATTGTCAAAAGAGTTGTTAAAACTCCAGCCAGTGTAAAAGAAGAGATCATACCTGCAGTTTATAAAACTATTAAGGTTAAGGCAATAATATCAGATGCGAAAGTAAATAAAACAGAGATTCCAGCAAAATATAAAACTATTACAAAAAGAGAGAAAACTTCAGACGAGAGACTTGAGTGGAGAAGAGTACTTTGTCAAACAAATATGGATAAACTAACAATCCAAAAAATTCAAAGAGCTCTTAAAAAAGCTGGTTTTTATCAAGATGGACCAATTGATGGTATTGTAGGAAGTGCAACTTTGCGTGCAATAGATGGTTTTCAAATAGATCAAGGACTTCCTAGAGGTGGTATCACATATAAAACCTTACAAGCTTTAGGTGTTGAGTTATAAAAGTTGATATAGAGTATCCTTTAGTGGATACTCTATACTGCAAGTTTTTTCATAGGCTTAATAACTTCATATATAGATCTAATTAACTCATCCCCTCCTACTGGCTTTGTTAAAAAGTCGATCTTTTTAAATTTTGATAATTTGGATATATATTCAGTTTTAAGATATGCAGAGACAATAATAATAGCTTGATTAGCATCAATATTTAAGATACGATCAATCATCTCCAATCCATTCATATATGGCATATTTAAATCTGTAATTACTATATCATATCTATTTTTTTTGTATTTTTTCAAACCTACTAATCCATTTTCAGCCGCATCTGCAGTTTTAAAGATCTCTTTAAAAATCTCCATCTTTGCTGATAATAGATTTTTATTATCTTCTACATAAAGCACTGACATATCTTGAGTATATAGATAAAGCTCTCTAATATCCATAAAATATATATCCTTCTATTTTGTTATCACTATTTATATCGAACAAAAATCTCAAACATAAACCCCCATAATTTCAAAAAATTTTTTACAAAAATGCCTAAAAAAGAGTATTTTGACAAGAATTTGGATAATAACTTAAAAAAATTTTAATAGTTAAATAAACAAAAAAATGTCTCAATTTACTATTTTTTTTCAAACTTATAACAGTATTACAGAAAGTATCAAATTTGCTAAACTTATCTATTAAGAGGTAAAAAGTGAAGTAAAAAATACCTTTTGAGAGATATTTCTGATAAAATAATAAGAAGTTTAAAATAGTGTAATTGTTTAAATATAGTTAAACTTTATAAAGGATCTGTTTTGAAAAATAAATTTATTATCACCATTAGTGATATCCATGGTGTCAAACAATACACTCTTCATCAATTTATAAGGGTTATTGCACTTTGGCTAGTGCTTGGTATAATTGTTGTTTTTACAGTAGGGGCTATTATATTAAACTCGCTATCTGAAGAAGTAGATGAGTATGCTATATATACTCAAATGTTAAAAAATACAAAACAGACTCTTATAGAGGAGAATTCAAAATTACAAAGTAGTATATTTGAAAAGACTCAAGAGTTAGAGTCTATGAATCAGCATCTATCAGAGATAGAGGTTATGATAGGAATCAAACCAGATATAAATAACATGCTACAAGACTCTCAACATGATATCTCTAAACAGATTGAAAAAATAAAATTAACTGCAACCCAAATAAATATCTTAAATAAAAGTATCCCAAATGGCTTTCCAATTGATTATAAGAGAGTATCTGATGGATTTGGCTATAGAATACATCCTATCTTAAAAAGAAAAGAGTTTCATGCCGGAATAGATTTAACCGCTAAAAGTGGAACTCCAATATATGCCCCAGCTGATGGTGTAGTAGAGTATGCAAAGAAAAAAGGCTCATACGGCAACTATCTACTACTCAATCATCCTTATGGATTTAAAACAGCATATGGACATCTAAAAAAATTTGCTGTTAAAGAGGGAGATTATGTATCTAAAGGTGATATCATTGGATATGTTGGCAATACTGGAAGAAGTACTGGACCGCATTTGCATTATGAGATTAGATATCTGCAAAAGTGGCTTGATCCTAAAAATTTTAAAGAGTTAAGTCCACAAAACTACTCTAAAATTATGAAAAAAGAGAGCTTTATTCAATGGGATTCATTAATGGCACAAATTTTTCGTCAAATTAGAGAGATCACAAAAAATCATTAATTAAAAGGAAAAAATATGGCATTTTTTGGCAATAGTAATAAAAATACAAAGTCTGATGTACCAGTTAATACAGCTACAATAATCACTAATGGTACAAAAATAAAAGGTGATATTGAAGGAGATGATACTGTTCATATAGAAGGAGAGATATATGGGGATGTGAAAGTTAATAATACTGTTGTGGTTGGAAAAACTGGTCTAATTCAAGGTAATATTAAAGCAAATAAAATTATATCCAGTGGTAAAATTGAAGGGGATATTAAGTGCGAAGATTTAGAGGTAATGCACTCATCTTATATAAAACAGAATATTAGAGCAAAAAAAGTTTTAATTCATGGAACTATTCATGGTGAAGTTGTGTGTGATTCTTTAGTAGTTGAGGAGGGTGGATTTGTAAAAGATAAAACTCAATCCAAATATACAGTTATAAGTGGACAAATAGAAGGTATTATAGCTTGTTCAACACTTACAGTAAAATCAACAGGATTTGTTAAAGGTGAAATGAAAGTAAATAATATCTCAAACGATGGTGGTAAAATTGAGGGCTCTATTTCTCAATTTAAAGAGATTATCAAACAGACAAACCATGTTATTGAAAATACCACAAAAGATATAGTACTAAAACAGGCTTAGTCATGTAGCCTTCATATCAAATTTGGAGGCTAAAGCTCACTAATACCATCTATAAACTGTCTAATTATAGGATTTTGTGTGGTTTTAAAAAAATCTGGTTTATCATCTGCTAACACTTTACCATCATAAAGCATTATCATTTGATTTGCTATTTTGAAACTCTCTTTAATATCATGACTAATTACAATAGAGGTCGTACCAAGCTCTCTTTGAAGTTTTACTATCAAACGACTTATAAGATCACTAGCAATTGGATCAAGTCCACTTGTAGGCTCATCATATAAAATGATATCTGGTTTTAAAATGATAGTTCTAGCAAGAGCTGCTCTTTTTTGCATACCTCCACTTAACTCATCTGGAAATAGGTGCATAACCTCATCTGACTTTAATCCTACCATATCAAGAGAGTTTTTGACTTCTCTTTTTATCTCCTGTTTTGAGAGTTTTGTATGTTCATTGAGAGGAAAAGCGATATTTTCATATATATTCATACTATCAAATAAAGCTCCAAATTGAAATAAAAAACCAACTTTTTTTCTAATGTTTTGTAACTCTTTTTCATCAATTTTGGGTATATTTACACCTTCAACTATAATATCACCTTTTGTAGGTTTTAAAAGTCCAATCATAAGTTTAATAACAGTAGATTTGCCTGTTCCAGATGGTCCCATCACAACAGTTGTACTATTTTTAGAAATATTAAAACTAATCCCTCTTAACACTTTTTTTTCACCAAAATATTTATAAACTTCTCTAAATTCTATAATAGGTTCTTTTATATCTAACTCCTAAGCGTAGCAATAAACCCTCTATCGTGTGAACTTAAATCTTTATAAAATTCAAATTCCATTACACCTTTTTGAATCATGTAGCTTTTTAATGGCTCTAATTGATCATAACCCATTTCACAAGCTAAAAATTTTACTCTCTTTTTTATTGCTAAATCTATAATATTTTTTAATATTTCATCCCCTATTTTACCTCCAAAAAGTGCCCTTTTGGGCTCATATGTAAGGTTTTTTTCTATCTCAAAATAGTTTGAAATATAGGGTGGATTTGAGATGATAATATCAAAATCTTCTTTAATAGTATCCAAAAATGAAGTTTTTACAAAAGTGATTTTATCCTCTACTTTAAATCTTTTTGCATTAATTTTAGCCACTTCAATAGCCTCTTTTGATATATCTGTTGCAACTATTTTTATATCTTTTTTTAAAAGTGCCAACATGATAGAGATAACCCCACTTCCAACTCCAATTTCAGCAACTTTTATATTTTTAAATTTTTGTATAACTTTTAATGTCTTATCTATAAGTATCTCTGTCTCTGGTCGTGGAATTAAAACACCTTTTTTTATAAAAAACTCTCTTGAATAAAAACTGACACTATTTGTAATATACTCAATTGGCTCATTTAAAGATCTTCTTTTTATAAGATTAAAATACCCTTTTGGATCTTTTAATACTTCATTATCATGTAGCAAGAGATAAAGATTATCTTTGCCTACATGATAACTCATCAAAATCCTAGCCTCTTTTTGGTTTTGTAAGATGTGCGAAGCTTTTAAAATGGCTTCTTTGATACTCACTCTTGTAATCTTTTTAACCTTTGAGCTAGTGGTGGATGAGTGTGATAAAAAAAGATATTTAAAGGATGAGATAGCGGAAAGCTTTTATTTTCATTGGCCAACTTTTTAAGAGCGCTTATTAATGCCTCTTTGCTTTCACATTTAGCTCCAAATTCATCTGCATTGTACTCATTGGCTCTGCTTATAAGACCAAAAAGTGGCATCATAAAAAATGATAAAATAGGAGAAAAAATCATAAAAAAAGCTATTATCATATAAGGCTCATTTGAAACTCCAACAGCTTCAAACAGTGAAGTTGGCAAATTTCCAAATATATAAAACATTATAAATAGCATAAAACTCATAGTAGCTATACTTTTTAATATATCTTTGTGTTTAAAATGACCCAACTCATGTCCCAAAACTGCCAATAATTCACTTTTTGTCAATTTTTGAACCAGAGTATCAAATAAAACTACTCTTTTGGTTTTTCCAAGTCCTCCAAAATAGGCGTTTAATCTATTGTCTCTTTTACTAGCATCAATCGTAAAAACTCCACTACTTTTTAATCCAACTTGATTAAAAAGTTTTTCAATTGCCTCTTTTAACTCATCATTATCTAAAACTTTAAATTTATTAAATATCGGAGCTATTAGAGTTGGATAGATAACATTTATAACTAAAATCACCAAAAATACAAAAATAAACCCATAGATCCACCATGTATCAAAACTTAAAATAATTTTACTAACTATCCAAGTTACTAAAGATCCAAAGATAATAAACAATATAGAAGATTTTAATAGATCATGTAAAAAAAGTTTTGTATCCATATTGGAAAAGCCAAACTTTTTATCAAGTACAAATGTTTTATAGATATCAAAACCAAGAGAAAATAAAAAATTAATAGCTATAAATAATAGTACAAAAACCACTGATTTTAAAGCCATATCCTCAATAGGTATAATCGATTCAAGATATCTTAATCCAAACCCAATCCAAAATAGAAATATAGCATAATCAGCAAGTGAGGTTAATATGGATAACCTTTCACTCTTGATCTTATACTCAGCCGCTTTTTTATAGTTTTGATCTGAGAGTATAACAGCTTTTTCATTTTTAGCTCTACTTACAAATCCAATTTCCATAACTGAAATATAAATTTTTACCAACACATATATAAAATATATTACACTAATTATAGTTATCATGTAGCTCCTATTTTATCTGTTTTAATATCTTTAAAAACTCATCTGCCGATTTAAAACCGATAACTTTAACATGTTTTAGCTCATTTGCATCTTTATCATAAAAAATCATAGCAGGTGGTCCAAAAAGATTATACTCTTTTAATATCTTTTTATCTTCATCACTATCATCGCTAACATCAACTTTTAAAAGTTTAAAATCACTCAAATCCTCTATCACTCTAGGATCACTAAAGGTATAAATTTCCAACTCTTTACATGAAACACACCATTTAGCAGAAAAATATATCATAACAAATTTATCAGAATTCTTTATCTCTTTTTTTAACTCTTCTAGTGTAGGAATAACTTTGAAATTTAATTTTTTATTTTGAGTTTGTGAAATTTGCTTAGATTGAGTAGTAGTAAATTTTTCTAGTGGATTTAAAAGATTTGTCGAGTTTGAAAATGCCCCAACAAAAAGCATAACACCATAAATAAATAGCATTATAGCAAAAACTTTTATAAGCTTTAGTGTGGCTCTTATTTTTGTATCAAATGGCTCAAATGCTCCAAGATAGACTGAACTTCCTATAAAAAGAGTTGCCCACAAAAACATACTAACTTGTTCAGGTATTACACGAGAGAGCATCCAAATAGCAATCGCTAACATAATAACACCAAAAACTTGAGAGACTCTATTCATCCATCCACCTGGCTTTGGTATAAATTTTCCAGCCCCAATTCCAACTACCAATAAGAGTACTCCCATACCAAAACTCATAACAAATAGTGCCAATCCACCAAGAATAGCATCACCACTTTGAGAAATATACATTAAAGCTCCAGCAAGTGGAGGTGCGATACAAGGACCAACAATCAAAGCTGATAAAAACCCCATAATAGCTACACTAATATAACCATTGCCCTCTCTTTTTCTTAAACTGTTATCTATTTTTGTCTGTATAAAAGAGGGTATTTTAATTTCAAAATAACCAAACATAGAGAGAGCCAAAGCCACAAATATTGCACTAAAAACTCCTATAGCCCATGGATTTTGCAAAGCACTTTGTAAATTTGCTCCAAACATTCCAGCAATAACTCCAGCTATAGCATAAGCTAAAGACATAAAAATCACATATACCAAAGATAGTAAAAAACCTTTTTTTGCACTCATATTTTTATCACTTTTTGATTGTGCTACTATGATTGAAGAGAGTATTGGAATCATTGGAAAAACACATGGGGTAAATGATAACAGTAGCCCAAAAACAAAAAATATACCCAAAATTGCAAAAAATGAGTTATCTTTTAACATATTTACAATTTTTTGCTCTTCTGATACTAAGCTATTGCTTTGTTCTGTGTTCTTAGTAGATGATATATTATTTGGCATTTTAAAATCATACGAAACTTTTAATGGCTGATAACAAAGCCCTTTATTGGAGCAACCTTGATATTTTATCTTTAGTGTAAACTCTTTTGAGTTGCCAATTTTATCTTTTATCAAATTTAGAGGTATATTAACAATAGTATTTTTATCTTTAAAAACTTGATACTCATCATGAGGATAACTCTTAGGTAAAGTTAAAAATGGAGTTAGTTCTATCTCTTTTGGTTTGGTGATAAAAAATTTTAATTTATCAGCATATAAATAGATATCTTGGGCTAATTCGATATTTGTAACTATCATATTGGATTCTATTTTTGCAGATGGTTTAAAGGCTTCATCTGGAGTTAATATTGATTGAGAAAATAGATATACGATACTCATCATAAATACAACGATTTTTTTCATCATAGTTTCCTGTGACTTTAAAATTAAAAGATATTATACAAACTTTTTGTAAACAGCTTTTGGATAATAAAAATTAAGCTTAATATAACTTAATGAAAAATAGATGAATTTTTAAAAAGCTCTTTATTGCTCTTTTTAAGATACTCTATTACCTTTATAATTTCATCAAGACTCATTTCACCATCATCATCTTCAAAAACTATATCTAACGCTTCTATATATTTTTGCACTGCAATATTTAATTTTGATCTTTTTACTCCTGCAAAAAAAAGCATAGCCTCTAATAGGTCATTTACTTGTAGTGATAGCTCATGAATCATCTGTCGGCACTCTATTAACTCTTGATCTTGTCTATAATTAGCCATCTTTAGATCCTTGATTCATCAAATTTTGTATCTGTGTTTTTATATTATCATATGAGTATGAATTTACAAAAGCTTCATATCTGCCACCACTTGCATTTGCATGACCACCACCTGCAAAAAGCTCTTTTGCAATTAAACTAACATCCACTTTGTTATTGCCTCTTAAACTAACATTTTTTCTACTATTTATATCTATAAAAAAATCGTAATCAGGATTTTGAAGCAAAAATGCATTACCTACAATAGTAGTATTTCCTATACTATAAGTTAAAAGTCCTTTATAGCCTTTATAAGTTACACTCATTTGCTCCTTTTTATCATTGAGTAATTTTACTACAAAGTTTGCTATGAGATTTTCTATTGTATCATCTTTACCATCACCTCGAAAAAAACTCTTTTTTATAAAGTGTATATTATCATCTAATGCAATTTGAGGATGCTCTTTATCAAAATATTTCCAAGAATTTTTTATTAGATAAAATATATATTCACTATTCTCTTTTGCAAAAAGTACTCTATTTATCTCTTTAGAATCGGCTACAAGTTTCATACAAACTTTTCCAAGCTCAAAATATTCACTATCACTAATCCAAATATCTATAGCATTTACAACATTAACAAATTTCTCTAAATAGCCAATCTTTGGATATTTATCCAAAAAGTAATCATAAGTTATCTTAGTAGCACTTCTGTTAGAATCTAAATGATACCAGTTATATTTATTTGCACAATCTTGTCCAGTTTTGTGATGATCTAAGAGTAAAATTTCAATATCCCTTTGTGCTTTTTCGATCTCCTTTAATAAAAACTCACACTGCTCAATACTCAAGTTTAAATCTGTAATTAATATAAGATTTTTTTTAGAGCCATAAAGCCATATATCACTAAGCAATATTTTTAAAGTATCACTAATCTCTTTTCCATAATTGGCATTGTAAAATCTTACATTTTTAAAAATTTCACTACTGATTAACTGGCAACTATATCCATCTAAATCTGTATGTGAGAGATGAAAAACTGTTTGTGAATGCATTATAACTCCTCTACTTCTATAGTTGCAATTACTTCAAACTTAGCAGTAGAGTCAATTTCAGCATGAGAAAGCACTACTACTTCAAGATTAAATTTTTCAAATATATCAGATAATGGCTTTCTAAGAGCTGGATCAACTATCAAAATAGCTGGAGCTATACCATTAGATAAAATCTCTTTTGCTTTATCACTAACTGTTTGAATCAAAGCATTAATTTGACCTATATTTAAAACAAGATCCTTTAACCCATCTCTATCTTGTAAAGCATCAAGTAGTTTTTGCTCACTTGGTGATGCAAATGTCATAAGCTTTAAAACGCCAGTTTCATCTTTATAAAGCCTTGTTATAACTCTTGAGAGTTTAGCTCTAACTTGTTCAACTATAATATCACTATTTTTTGTAACTTCTGCTACATCGCTAATTGTCTCTAAAATTGTTAGCATATCTTTTATAGGAATCTTTTCGCGAAGCAACTCTTTTAACACTTTTTGAATCAATCCAATGGAAGCAACTTTTAAACAATCCTCTACAACAACTGGATATGTCTTTTTGACGTTATCTATCAAATTTTGCACATCTTGTCTTGTTAATAGCTCAGGGGCGTATTTTTTGATAAGTTCACTTAGATGAGTTGAGATAACAGTTGATGGATCTACAGTTGTATATCCATTTGTTATAGCACTCTCTTTTTGGCTCTCATCTATCCAAATAGCATCCAATCCAAATGCTGGCTCTTTCGTTTTAATTCCATCTATCTCTTGGCTAACAAGTCCACTATCCATTGCCATAAATTTATCAGGATAGATTTCTCCACTACCAATTTCGATACCTTTTAATAATAGTTGATACTGATTTGGCTGAAGATGTAAATTGTCTCTAATTCTTACTTGAGGAATTAAAAAACCATAATCTGTTGCTATTTTTCTTCTCATACTTTTTATTCTCTCAAGTAGATCACCTTTTAGTGCAGGATCAGCAAGTTTGATAAGCTGATACCCTAAATCCAACTCCAAAACCTCTTGTTTTAAGATATCTTCTAATGCCTTTTCTTCTTCCTCTTTTAACTCTTGAGGAGATTTTTTTGCTTCTGGAGAAACACCACTTTGTGGCTGTTCTTCTTGATCAACACTTACTTTATCACTTAATAGAGGTCCATCTTTTGTTGCTTGTGCAACATATCCAAGAGCTAAAAAGATCAAACCAACAAAAGCGAGTGAAAGGGTTGGAAGCCCAGGAACAAGAGCAAATGCCAACAGTATAAAACCAACTATATATAAAGTTTTATATGTATCGGTTAATTGTTCAACCGCACTATTTGCAAAATTGGACTCCCCTTCTTTATTTGCTCTAGTTATAATGATACCAGTTGCTGTTGACATAATTAGAGCTGGAAGTTGAGAAACCAATCCATCTCCAATAGTTAAAATTGTAAAAGTCTCTGCACTACTTGCCATATCCATATCAAATTGAAACATTCCTATCAAAAAACCAGCTACTAAATTAACTATTGTAATAATAATTCCAGCTACGGCATCCCCTTTTACAAATTTACTAGAACCATCCATAGCTCCATAAAAGTTTGCCTCTTGTATGATCGCTTCTCGCCTTTGTCTTGCTGTTTTTTCATCAATCAATCCAGCATTTAAATCAGCATCTATTGCCATCTGTTTTCCAGGCATTGCATCTAGTGTAAATCTTGCAGCAACTTCAGCAACTCTGGTGGAGCCTTTGGTTATAACCATAAAATTTATAAGTACTAAAATAATAAAAACTATAACACCTATAATATAGTTTCCACCCACAACAAACTGCCCAAAACTTGTTATGATATCACTTACTGCTTCTGGACCTTCATGACCATGAGAGAGTATCATTCTAGTTGTTGCTATATTGAGTGATAATCTAAAAAGGGTAATAATGAGTATCAAAGTTGGAAATGTTGTAAGATCAGTTGGTTTTGGAATATATAAAGATATCATGATAATCAATACAGAAACCGCTAAAGATATTGTCAAAAATAGATCAAGTAGTGCACTAGGTAGAGGAACGATAATAATAGCAATGATCGCTATTATAAAAAACACAATTGTTAAATCTTTAGATTTTGCGATAGGCTCTAAAAATGGCAATACTCTTAGAAACAATCTATTGGATTTCGCTTTTGCCAAATATACTCCTTAGATCAAATCTTCCAAAGTCAGATCCTCTAAAAACTCATCAATTTTTTGCTGAAAATTATTTAAAAATGGCCAAATAGAGCAAAAATCCCCTCTATTATTTGGACAACATGTTACAGATTTGGCACACTCAAAAACAGTTATTGGCTTTTTTTCAGCAATTTCGATAACTGTTTTGATAGATATTTCGCTAGGATTTTGATTTAATCTAAAACCGCCTTTTGCACCTTTAAAAGATTTTAAAATTCCCTCTTTTGCGAGAGCTTGTAACACTTTAGCTAAAAAACTTTTTGAAATATTTAATTTTTTGGAGAGAGTATCTACATCTTCAAGGCTCTCTTGCTTAGCAATAAGTACCAATGAGAGCATAGCATATTCACTCGCTTTTGTTAATAACATCCACTCGCCTAAAATAAATTTGAAAACACCTCTATATCCACTAGAGGTGCTTTTGATCTATTATAACATTAAAAACTTATCTCTTCATGCTATCGTGTGAAACATTCTCCTTTAGTACAATAATTTCAACTCTTCTGTTTTTTTGCCTCCCTTCAGCTGTTTTATTGGTTGCAACTGGATAAGTTTCACCTAAACCTTGAGTTAAAATTCTACTCTTTTGTATGCCTCTATCTATTAAAGCAGAAGCAACAGCATCAGCTCTTTTTAGAGATAGATCTATATTGTACTCTTCACTTCCAATATTGTCAGTATGACCTTCAATTAAAACATTTCTATTTGGATATGAAGCCAAAAATTCAGCCAATTTATCTATAGTTCTTTTGGCTCCTGGCATCAATGAAGTTTTACCACTTTCAAAGAGCACATCTCCTAAAGTCAAAACTAAACCTCGATTTGTCTCTTTTGCATGTAACTCTTTTAACTCTTTAAGCTTTTCTTGCATCAATTTTTTTGCTGCAATAGCCTCTTTTTGAGCAATCAAAAGCTGATTTTTGGTCTCATCAACTTCATATTTCATAGCTTTTAATTCAATCATTTTAGCATCTATCAAAGCTTTTGTTTTAAGCTCTTTTAACTCTTCTACCTCTTTTTTAAGTCTATTTTGCTTTGCACTCTCCTTTGCAATTTCAACCTCTTTTTCTAAAAGATAGGCTACATGATTTGCTTCTATCTCACTTTGAACATCGTTACTTTTTTGATATATCTTTTGTGCTTGTATTAGCTCTAAAGGAGCATTTTGTTTTATAACTGGATCTTTACTAATTTGTAAATATGAAGTTTTTGCTTTATTTAGTTGTGGTGTTGTAATCTCTTTAGCACATCCTAAAATAAAAACTGCTATTGAAAATAGTATCAAATAGTTTAATATCTTTTGCATTGTTTAATCCTCTATCTTTATTACTTCTTTTTTAACTGCATCTATCTGCTTATTTAGAGTCTCAATTTGAGTACTTAACTCTTGATTGAGAGCTCTTTTTTCTAGCAGTCTAACATCAACTGCTATCTTTTGAGCCAAAAATTTTGCTTCATCATACTTACCCTCTTCTATAAGCTTATCAACCTTTTTTAACTTTTGTTTTGCTAATTCCAACTCTGTTGGAGAATATTTTATAGCATTTGCCTCATCCGCTTTTATAAGTGCCATTTTAACATCTGCTATGCTTTCAAGTGGTGGTTTTTTATCTGCACATCCACTAATAAACACTACAAAGGTCAAAATGATACAAAAAGATACTTTTTTTCTCATTTTCACTCCTTGTTGTAAAAAAATCTTTTTTTCTTAAAATAAAGTTAATTATACCATACATATATTAATATTAAAATAGTTGTAATATTGCCCAAATTTAGGCTAAACATAAGCTAAAATGGTTCTTTTTATTTTATATCCTTTTGAGTAGAATGTATATAAAAAACACAAACTAGGAGAGGCAAAAGTGAAAAAAACATTTTTAACAATCTCATTACTAACACTATTTTTAACAAACTCTTTAGTAGCGGATAGTTCAAAAGAGTACTATCCAAGTGGTGAGCTAAAATTAGAGTATAGTTTTATTGGTGGCAAAAAAGAGGGCAAAACTGTTGAATACTACAAAGATGGAAGCATTAAAACTTATTGGAATTTTGTAGATGATAAATTAAATGGAGTTAGTACAAGATACTCCAAAGAGGGTATCAAAATAGCAGAGCTATATTTTAAAGATGATAAATTAGATGGTATCTCAACAGAGTATTATCCAAATGGCACACTAAAAGCAAAAATACATTATAAAAATGGTATCAAAGATGGTACTAGCACAACATACTATCCAAATGGAGCGATGCATTATCAATTAAATTATAAAAATGGAAAATTACATGGTATTTCAAAAGAGTTTTTTCAAAATGGTAATTTAAAAGCTACATGGCACTATAATAATGGAGTTTTGAGTAATTAAGCAAATAGAGTGTATAATCCCAATTTTCAAAATAAAAATACCAATCAGGAGGTCAATATGGCTTTAGATTCGGCTCAAAAGTCTAAAATCATACAGCAGTTTTCAAGAAGTGAAAACGATACAGGTTCACCAGAGGTGCAGATAGCTCTTATAACAAATAGAATACAGTATCTTACAGAGCATTTAAAAGTCAATAAAAAAGATCACTCTTCAAGACTTGGTCTTTTAAAACTTGTAGGTCAAAGAAAAAGATTATTAAGATATCTTAAGAAAAAAAACTATGACACATATTTACAAGTTATTAAAACTTTATCTATAAGAGATAAATAACAAAAAAACATCTCTGAAATTCATACAGAATTATTAGAGATGCTTTTCATAAATTCATCTTCATCTAAAAGTTTTACTCCAAGTTTTTTTGCTTTTTCATATTTGCTACCAGCATTTTTACCATATATCAAAAAATCTGTCTTTTTAGAGATGCTATTTGTTACTTTGGCTCCATAAGATTCTAAAATCTCTTTTACCTTATCTCTTGCAAGACTCATAGTGCCTGTTAGTACAACAGTTTTATCTTTAAAAAGATTATCTTTAATTTCAGTTTTTTGCTCTATCTTTGGATTGATCTTTTCAATAAGCTTAGATATCATGTAGCCATTTACACGAACAAATTCCAATACAGATTCTGCCATCTCTTCACCAAAACCATCTATCTCTAAAAGCTCATCTTTGGTAGCATTAACAAAATTTAACCCAAAATTTTCACACAATTTTTTACTAGCAACTTCACCAATATGCTCAATCCCTAAAGCATTTACAAACCTCCAACACTCACTTCCTTTGATATTTTCAATAGCTTTTAAAAGATTATCTACCTTTTTTTCCTTAAATCCTTCAAGCTCTAAAAGTTTTTGTCTATCTATACTAAAAAGATCTAAAACATTTTTTATGATATTTTCTTTGTACATGATTTCAACAATCTTTTTACCAAGTCCTTCTATATTTAAACACTTCTTACTGGCAAAATAGATGATAGAATTTACCACTCTTGCACTACAGGTTAAGTTTTGACATTTGATCAAAATACCTTCATCTAACAGTTCACTTCCACAAACTGGACAAAATTTTGGTCTTTGAATCTTTTTTTCACTGCCATCTCTAAAATTTGTTAAAACTTTTATAATTTTTGGTATCACATCACCACTTCTTATAATGATAACTCTATCTTTAACTCTTATATCTTTTCTCTCAATTTCATCAAAATTGTGTAAAGTTGCCCTCTCAATTATAGCCCCTTCTATCTCAACAGGCTCAACCTCAGCTACTGGAGTAACAACTCCCGTTCTTCCTACTTGAAAAACTATATCTTTTATAGTAGTGCTTTTTTCGATTGCTGGAAACTTATATGCACACATCCATTTTGGATTTTTAACTGTATAACCCAACTCCTCTTGCAAAGATATTTGATCTACCTTTACCACCAATCCATCCATCATCATCTCTATTTTATCTCTAAGCTTTAAAAGTTCATCATAAGCCTTCTCAATTTCATCAATATTTTGACACCTTTTAAAAAATGGAGGAGATAGAAAACCAAGTTTATAGATAAATTCCATTTTTTGACTCAAATTTTCAAACTCAAGCGAATTTTCACCTACACCCCACGGATAAAAAAAGAGTCTTCTTTTTGCTGTAATTGATGAATCAAGCTGTCTTAAGCTTCCAGCCGCAGCATTTCGTGGATTTGCAAAGAGTGGCTGATCAAGCTCTAATCTCTCTTTATTTATCTTTTCAAAATCGCTCTTTTTTATCACAACTTCACCACGAATCTCTATCAACTCTTTATAATTTATCTTTATAGGAACTGATCTAATAGTTAAAACATTTTGTGTTACATCCTCTCCAATTACACCATCTCCTCTTGTAATTGCTTTTTGTAATACTCCATTTTCATAAATAAGATTTAAACTTGCTCCATCAAATTTTGGTTCACAAACAAAAATAGGATTTTGAACATGTTTTGTGACTCTTTGTAACCATAAGATCATCTCATCTTTATCAAATACATCCTCCATACTCCACATTCTTTTGATATGGTGAGCTTTTATAAATGAATCAAGCACAACTCCCCCTACTCTTTTGGTTGGAGAGTCGATTAAAGCATCATTTGGATTGGTCTGTTCATACTTTAGTACTTCTCTATAGAGCTTATCATACTCTTCATCAGTAATTAAAGGATTATCCAAAACATAATATGCATATGCATACTTTTTTAGTAACTCTACCTTTTGTAAATACTCTTTTTTATTCATGTAGTACCTCTGAAAATAAAAATTAAAAATACTCATTATGGCATGAGATCGATAAATTCAACATATTTCATTGTACTTTTTTTATGTTTAAAGAGGTAACACTTGAGTATTTTTTTTATCATTTAGTAACTGTTTTGTTAATCAAATTAGGATAAATAAATATACTTTGGGTAACTATTTATATACTCAAGGAGGAGTAAGTGAAAAATAATTTTACCTATATATGGTTAATAGTGTTTAGTGTATTATATCTAAATGCAGGGAAATATGAGATAAATCCTGTTGCAAGTAAAAATTATCTGTATGATGACTCTTTATTAGAGAATGCAAATGGGTATGGAGTTAGAGTAAATAGTTATATATCTGAAGATAGTGCTATTCAATTTGGTTATGACAAAATCATAGATGCTGAGTATAGAAGTTTACAATCAAATAAAACCAATCGTGATATAGATCCAAAGAAAAAACCGAAGCCAAAAGATCAACCAAAAGATCAACCAAAAGATCAACCAAAAGATCAACCAAAAGATCAACCAAAAGATCAACCAAAAGATCAACCAAAAGATCAACCAAAAGATCAACCAAAAGATCAACCAAAAGATCAGCCAAAAGACCAGCCAAAAGATCAGCCAAAGCCAGATATTGAAGTTAAAGGAGATACAAAAAGATTAAATCAAAAAACAGATATAGATCGTTTTTATATAAATGCTCTACATGAATTTAACTCTATCAACTCTATCATAGCTCCATATATCTTTGCAGGATTTGGATATGAAAAGATAAATAATAAAAATATTAATCTCCCATCTCAAGGATTTTTTAACGCAGGTGGGGGATTAAAACTTAGACTCTTTGATCATGTAGCATTATTATCAGAGATTAAGGCATTAAAAAAGTTCAAAAATCAAGATACAGAGTTTATGGCAACTATCGGATTTGGACTATCGTTTGGTCAAATTATGAGAGAAAAAAGTGTTGAAGATTTTACTATAGACTCTGGATATACAGAAGAGATTTTACCAATAACATCCGAAGAAGAGGCAGATCAAGAGGATAATTTAGAGCTATATGCTCAAAGTGAACCTCAAGAGGAACAAGTTATTGAAACTAAAGAGCCAACTATTATCACTCCTATAGAAGAGTTGCCTAAAGAAGAGCCACTTCAAGATATGATAACTTACGAAGATGAGATCAAACCTGATGCATACTACTATGTACAAATGGGTGCATTTGCAAAAACTCCTTGTAAAAAATTGATCAAAAAAATTGATAATGCAGGTTATAGATATGAGATCAAAAGAGCAGTAGTAAATGGACGAAATTTAAAATTGGTTGTTGTTGGACCTTATGAGAGTAGAGATGATGCAAAATTAAGTCTCGAAGATTTACAAGATATAAGTAAAAATGCATTTATCAAAAAAATTAAAGATTAGTTAAATACTTATCATAGTTTGGCAACTTATAAAATATTATGTATATTCAGGGTTTTTAGAGTTCCTCTAAAGTATAATATCACAATATATTTATAAGGTTTGCTAAGCTATGAAAAAAATCTTTTTATCACTTCTTTTTAGCATATCACTATTTGCAAATAATCAAGAAGCTATCAAAGAGGCTCTTTTGCAAAAATTTTTAGCTACTTATACAAATCTTCAAATTGACTCTTTGGAGATTAAACCACCAAGTAAATTTCCTAAAAATTTTGAAGATTATACATTTGAAGAGATTTACATATCAAAAACAGATCTTAAAAAAAATAAAGGTAACTTTTCTGCCACTTTTACAGATGGGTTTAAAAAGAAAAAACTCTACTACACTTACAAAATGGTAGCTTTTATAGATGTTTATGTAGCTAAATACTCTATTAGAAAAAATCATACAATAACACCAAGGCTATTGAAACATAAATTGGTCAAGTTTACAAATTTTTATGATCAACCAATTGATGAGGGGTATTTTTTTGATTATAGTGCAAAAAGAGTTATAAAAGCTGGACAAATTGTTACTAAACGGGATGTTAAAGAGAATTTAGCCATCAATAGTGGAGATTTTGTAAAAGCAACTATAAGAGACGGGTTGGTAGAGATAAGTTTTAGAGCCAAAGCGATAAATGGCGGAAATGTTGGAGATATCATCACCATAAAAAGAGGCTACAAAAAAAGATTTAAAGCCCAAATAGTTGCAAAAGATAGAGTTGAAGTTATAGAGTGAGACTAATAGTAGCAATTACAGGAGCAAGTGGGGTAACACTTGGAGAAAAGTTTATAAAAAAACTGCCAAAAGATATAGAAAAACATATCATTTTATCTAAAAACGCAAAAACTGTTTTTCAAAAAGAGCAAAATATCTTTACCTATTTAGATAATGAGATATCAGCAAGTATCGCCTCTGGCTCATTTGGATGTGATAGTATGGCAGTTATACCTTGTAGTATGAATACTTTGGCTAAAATATCATGTGGAATTAGTGATAATTTAACTTCAAGAGCGGCAAGTGTGATACTAAAAGAGAATAAAAAATTACTTTTAGCTCCTAGAGAGATGCCTTTTAGTGCTATTATGTTAGAAAATATGCTTAAATTATCTCGTTTAGGAGTGATTATATCTCCTCCAATTTTAGGGTATTATGCAAAGCCTACAAATTTAGAGATGATGGAGGATTTTTTGATTGGTAAATGGTTTGATTCACTTAAAATTGAACATGATTTATATAAAAGATGGAAAGGTTAGATGAAAAAAATAGCAATATATCCGGGAACTTTTGATCCAATTACAAATGGACATCTTGATATTATCAAAAGAGCAAAAAAACTTTTTGATGAAGTTATTATCGCTATTGCAACCTCTAAAGATAAAAGACCTATGTTTGATTTAGAAAAAAGAGCTTTAATGGTAGAGTTATCAACCAAAGATATCAAGGGAGTAAAAGTTGAAACTTTTGATACTCTTTTGGTAGATTTTGCAAAAAAATTAAATGTTGAAATCATCATAAGAGGTTTAAGGGCTGTAAGTGATTTTGAGTATGAGCTTCAAATGAGTTATGCAAATGCTTCACTAAATCCCGATATAGAGACTGTTCATTTGATGCCAAGTTTACAAAACGCATTTATAAGCTCATCAGTAGTAAGAGCTATATTAAAACATGGTGGTAATGTCTCTCATTTAGTACCACAAACTATAATTCCACTTTTACAAAAAGATAATCATGTATATAATATTTGAAGGAGTTGATACGAGTGGTAAAAGCACTCAAATCCAAATGCTAAAAAAGATATATCCAGATTTTATATATACTAAAGAGCCAGGTGCTACTTTACTTGGAGAAAAATTAAGAGAGATAATCCTACATGATAACTCTCTTTCTCAAAAAGCTGAATTGTTTTTATTTTTAGCAGATAGAGCACAACACTATAAAGAGGTAATTTGTCCAAATTTAGGCAAAAATACAATTATTAGTGATAGAGGATTTATCTCAGGCATTGCTTATGCTAGTGTAAATCATAAAACATATAATTTAGATTTTTTGATAGAGTTAAACCGTTTTGCTACAAAAGATAAAAAGCCTGATTTGGTAGTACTATTTAAGACAAATAAAACTCTAATCAAACAAAGACTTAGCCAAAAAAAACTAGATGGTATAGAAAAAAGAGGGATTGATTATCTGCTAAAAGTTCAAGATGTTATGCAAAAGTTATTGGAAATTTTACAAATAAATTATAAAATAATAGACTCATCAAAAAGTATCGATGAAATTAATAAACAAATAAGAGGTTTTATTACATGATAAGAGCATTAAGAGGTATGAAAGATACACTACCTCCACAAAGTAAAACTTATGAATATTTTATACAAAACGCTACACAAATTATAAAAAAACATGGCTTTGAGTATATCCAAACTCCAATTTTAGAAGAGAGTGTTTTATTTAAAAGAAGTGTTGGAGATAGTAGTGATATTGTTGGTAAAGAGATGTATCAATTTATAGACAAAGGTGGCAATGATGTATGCCTACGACCTGAAGCTACCGCTGGGGTAGTTAGAAGTTTTATAGAGCACAAATATGATAAACAAGGTGGGGCTTTTAAATTTTTTTATCATGGAGCTATGTTTAGGTATGAGAGACCTCAAAAAGGAAGATTTAGAGAGTTTCGCCAATTTGGAGCAGAGAGTTTTGGCGAGGAAAGTTATCTTGAAGATGTAAGAATTTTAACTATCATAAAAGAGATTTTGGATTTTTTCAAAATTGAATATACCTTAAAATTAAACTCACTTGGATGTCAAAAGTGTATGCCTCCATACAAAAAAGAGTTGGTTAAGTTTTTAAATCAACAAAAAGATTTATGTAGTGACTGTTTAAGAAGAAAAGATACAAATCCAATAAGAGTGTTTGATTGTAAAAATCAAAAGTGTCAAGAGATTTTAAAACCTGCTCCAAAGCTAAATAGCAATCTTTGTGATGAGTGTCGTAATGATTTTAAAGCTTTAATTAAAATGTTAGATAGATTAAATATTGAGTATGAGATAGATCTAAATTTAGTTCGTGGACTTGATTATTATAATAAGAGTGCATTTGAGTTTGTAAGTGGTCAAATAGGTGCACAAAATGCTGTTGCAGCTGGTGGTAGGTATGATAAATTGGTAGAATTTTTAGGTGGAAAACCGACTCCTGCTATCGGTTTTGCTATTGGAGTAGAGAGAATTTTACAAATGATTAACTCTCCAAAAGAAAAAAGAGTAGGAAGCTATTTTGGAGCACTTTGTGATGAGGCTATAGAGGAGATATTTATACTAGCAAACCGACAAAAAGATCATGAAAAAGTCCATATCAGCTATCAGAGTAAAAGTTTAAAAGCCCATTTAAAAGCAGCCGATAAAGCAAATGCTAAAAAATGTATCATCATAGGAGAGGATGAGTTAAAAACAAAAATTCCATGGCAAAAGGATTTAGATTAATTGCAAAAGTATGGTATAGATGTTTGGGCAAATGGTGATTTTTTTATAGATAATGATCAACTAAAGATAAATTATAACTCAAAACCATCTCTAAAAGAGATAGTTTTAAATCTTAGAAATGAGGGATTTAAAGGACCTCTGCTTTTAAGATTTCCTCATCTTATAAAAAAACAGGTTGATATGGTTTTTCAAAGTTTTCAAAAAGCATCAAAAGAGTTAAATTATAAAGGAGCTTTTAAAGCTGTTTTTCCTCTTAAAGTAAATCATCAACCAAATTTTTTAAAACCTCTATTGGAGGCTGGAAAAGGGTATAATTATGGCTTAGAAGCAGGTAGTAAGGCTGAGCTTTTAATTGCAATTTCATACAATAATAAAAATGCACCTATTATTGTAAATGGCTTTAAAGATAAAGAGATGTTAAGCCTTGGGTTTTTAGCTACAAAATTGGGACATGATATTACAATAGTTATAGAGGGAATTACTGAATTAAAAAATATTATAGAAATCGCAAAAAAAGAGACTCACCCTATACCAAACATTGGACTTCGTATCAAACTTCATAGTAGCGGAGTTGGAATTTGGGCAAAAAGTGGAGGGATAAATTCTAAGTTTGGATTAACCTCTACTGAACTTTTAAGTGCGATTGAGCTTTTAAAAAAATATAATCTAATAGATAAATTTACTATGATTCATTTTCATATAGGCTCTCAAATGAATAATATAGCTCCACTAAAAAAAGCACTCAAAGAGGCTGGAAATATCTATGCCAATTTAAAAAAGTTGAAAGCTTTTAATTTAAATACCATCAATTTAGGTGGGGGTTTACCAGTAGAGTACTCTCAAAATCCTAAAAAACTTCAAACAAACTACTCTTTAAATGAGTACTCAAGCGATATTATCTTTACTATGCAAACTATTGCAAGATCAAAATGCGTAAATGAGCCAGATATTATCATCGAATCTGGAAGATTCATATCAGCTTCACATGCTGTTTTAATAGCACCTATTTTAGAACTCTTCTCATCTGAGTATAGTGAAAATGCTTTAAGATTAAAAGATAAAAACCCACCACTTGTTGAAGAGTTGTATGAACTATACAAACAGATCAATAAAAATAATGCTCTTGAGTATCTACATGATAGTATCGATCATATGAAATCTCTTTTTACACTATTTGATTTAGGCTATATCGATCTTATAGATAAATCAAATAGTGAAGTATTAACCCATCTTTTGATTAAAAAGGCTATATTTTTATTAAAAGATAAAAACTATACTGAGTTGTTGCGTATTCAAGATCAAATTCAAGAAAAATATTTGGTAAACTTTTCACTTTTTCAAAGTATTCCTGATTTTTGGGGATTAAGTCAAAATTTTCCAATTATGCCAATAGAGAGATTAAATCATGTAGCAACTAGATTGGCAACCATTTGGGATATCACTTGCGATAGTGATGGAGAGATAGAGTCTGATAAAAATAATCCTCTATTTTTACATGATATCAATCCAGAAGTAGAAGATTATTTTGTAGGATTTTTTCTTGTTGGAGCATATCAAGAGGTTCTTGGAATGAAACATAATCTTTTTACACACCCTAGTGAAGCTACAGTTGTAATTAATGATAGTGGCTTTAGAATAAAAAATATGCTCAAATCAGAGAGTATAATGGATATTTTAGATGGATTAAACTATGATACTAAAGAGTTGATAACAAATATCAAGTCAAATATTGCCAACTCAAAATATATAGACCAACAAGATCGAGCAAAGATATTTGAACAAGTATCAACATATCTACATGATATTGGATATTTAAAAACTGTAAGTTGAGGTATAAATGACAAAAATCTCCATATTTAAAATCATTAAAGAGGATTTTGAAATTGCTTGGAAGTGTGATCCAGCGATTGTTTCCAAAGTTGAACTTTTTACAAACTATCCAGGAGTTTGGGCATTAGTTCATTATAGATTTGCACATAGATTATATAAAAAAGGTTGGAAGAGATTTGCAAGATTTATCATGGGAATCTCTCAACTAATTACAAATATCGATATTCATCCAGCAGCAACAATAGGTAGAAGAGTCTTTATAGATCATGGCTTTGGAGTAGTTATAGGAGAGAGTGCTATTGTCGAAGATGAAGTGTTAATATATCAAGGCGTTACACTTGGTGGAGTTAGTTTGGAGCGAGGCGTTAAAAGACATCCTACTATAAAAAAAGGTGCAGTACTTGGAGGCGGTGCAAAAATTTTAGGAAATATTGAAATTGGAGAAAATGCTAAAGTTGGAGCAAACTCTGTTGTTGTTAAATCCGTTCCAGCCGATTCCACAGCTATTGGTATTCCGGCTCGTGTTATAGTAAAAGGTAGTGATAAAACCCAATTTAGCCATAATAAACTTCCAGATATCAATAAAGAGCTCTTTTTATATCTGATAAAAAGATTATCGGTTTTGGAAGATGCTATTATCAATAAGCATGAAAATATAATCTCTGAAAAAGATAAAGAGTTAGAAAAAATTTATGAAGAGTTTTTACGCACAATTGATAATTAATCTCCCTAGTATCTAGCAAAATTAAAAAAATAGGTTAAGAAAATTATATCTTTGTCGATTTAAAGTTATAAAATTTTTATCGACAAGGAAATAATATGCAAAAATTTGGGTATCAATTGGCTCGTTTAAGTGTTTTTAGTGTGGTGTTTTTAGGGCTAATTGGATTTCAAACCCTATTTGCTGCTAGTGTTCCTACAATCGTACCAAATCAAACAATCATCACTAAAGCAGATCAACAAAATGAAACAATACTTTGTAAACTAAAAATTCATAAAAATGGTAGCAAAATCATAGCTAGTGATATTTTAGAAAATAAAAAAACCAAAAAGCCAAGATTTAATTTGTGGAATAACGGTACTTTAAGAGTATGGAGTGAATCTAAACAAAAACCGGGAACTTATAAATTAAAAATTACAATGACAAACAGAGTTGGAGAGAGTAAACCTGCAATAGTAACTGTTATCTTAACTGATACAAAACAAGCACCAAAAATTACATTAAAAGGCTCCAAAAGGGTAACAATCTCTAAAGATCAAAATTTTAAAGATCCGGGTGCAAGTGCATATGATAAACAGGATGGAAAACTCAAAGTTACAAAAACCTCTAATTTAAATATTCATAAAGTTGGAACTTATAAAATAGTCTATAAAGCAAGAGACAAAGATGGAAACTCTGCAAGTAGCACAAGAATTGTTAAAGTAATTGATAAAAATAGTCCAAAAACTAAAAATACTCCTGCTAGAAATCCATTAGCAGGTATAAAGAATCCTGGAGCATATTTAGCAATAGCTGGTAGAGATAAAATTGAGGATAAATTAAAACTAATCAAAAATAGAGCTGGTTGGGCAGGTATCAAAGCTCAATACACTTGGGCTCAAATAAATCCAAAAGAGGGAGTTTATGATTTTTCAAAAATTGAAAAAGATTTAGCAACTGTTAAAAAAGAAGGTAAATCTTTGATAATCGTAATTTCAACTACAGTTTGGATAGGTAAGAATGGGCAAAACTATAAAGTTCCTAAATGGCTACAAACAGATCGATTTGGTGGTGGAGTGTATAAAAGAACTTCACAAAAAGGTGGATCACTACTTTTAAAAGGTCATCCTGAGGTTGATAAAGCTTGGGCAAATCTTATAAGAGCACTAGCAAAACAGTTTGATGGAAGGATTGAGGGAATATCTATTGGCGAAACTTCTACTGGAAAAAATCCATACATAAATAAACATGGACTTAGAAAAGCTGATGTATTTTTCAAATATGCAAAAGTTGCTAAAGAGGCATTTAAAAGATCTATCGTATGGCAAATGGGTAATTATATGACTCCTCAAAGCGACTTGGATTATTTGTTTGAGAAATTAAGAAAAATAGGTGTAGGTTCAGGTGGACCTGATATTCATGTTGCAAGAGCAACTAATCATAAGTTGGCAAAAATGTATGCTATTCATAGAGCAAACTCTGGAGTTGTTCCTGTATCGATTGATATTCAAGGCGATAACTGGACAAAGGGTGGTAAAAAGTATTCATCAGAAGAGTTATTTGATACAGCCATTAAATATATCAAACCAAATTATATTGTAGTAACTAGCTCTAAAGGCAAATATACAAAAGAGGCAATTGAAACATTTTCAAAAAAATATAGTGTCAATAATAAAAATCTAATCTATAAAAAACAAGGAGTTAAATTGTGAATTTTATACATGATATGCATATAACAGATCATATCAAACATCTTATTTTTGCATTCATTGTCAGTAGCACTTTGATAAATCTCAATGGATGCAAAGCGATAATAGCTTTAGATGATCAAAACAGTACCAATACTCAAGAGCAACAGACATCAACTAATCCTATCTCAAGAGATGAGTCACCAAAACCAAGTACAGGATATAAACCATCTCATCCTAGTAAACCTATTGCAAAGAGTGATTTGATTATCATCAAAGAAAATAGAGCTACAAAATTAAATATTTTGGATAATGATAAGTACTATGATAAATCAAAATTAATTGTAGATATAGTCCAAAAACCAAAATATGGTAAAATTGACAAAAATCTTATCTATACACCATTTGCAAACTACAATGGATATGATGAATTTAGTTATCAAATTAGTGATGCAAAAGGTAATACTTCTATTGCAACATCATATATCACAATATATAAAAGTGCAACTCAAAATGCTCCAATAGTACAACTTTTAAAAACTTCAATTACGCCAGATGAGTTAGCAATAGTTATAAATGATAATGATCCTATATCTGTTAAAGTAGCATCTTATTATGCCAAAAAAAGATCAATTCCAACAAAAAATATAATTCATGTATCGATACCAAATAATTCAATCTCTATCTCACCAGAGCAATTTGATCCTATCATCAACAAAGTAAAAAAATTAACACCCAAAAATGTTCAAGCTTACGCTCTAACATGGATAAAACCTTTTAGAGTTGGAAAAATGTCAATAACAAGTGCTTTTGCATTTGGAGGTTATGATGATGCATATGCTAACACTTCAGGTGGAGTGTGTAGTCTGACTAAAAGTAGTAAATATTTTGGATCAAACTCCCTTACACCATTTGATGATTTTAATATAAGATTAACAATGGTCTTAGCAGGAGTTAATGAAGAAAATATTAAAGCTCTAATAGATAAAGGTATAAAATCTGATTATACCTATCCAAGTGCTACGGGCTATTTTATTAGAACAACTGATACAAGAAGAAGTGTAAGGTATTATGATTTTTTTAATATTGCAACTAAAAGAGGAAATGGCAATAGTGTAGATTTGGATTTTATATATATAGATAATTCAAAAAATCAATCTACAAACACTTTGAAAAATAAAAATGATATTCTGTTCTATTTTACAGGTTTAGCAAATGTGGCAAATATCGATACAAATAGCTACTTGCCAGGATCTGTTGCTGATCATTTAACCTCTTATGGAGGAAATTTAACGGCAACTAAAGGCAAAGGGCAAATGAGTGCCATTAGATGGTTAGAAGCTGGTGCTACAGGAAGCTATGGTACAGTTGTTGAGCCTTGTAACTATACGGCAAAATTTCCAATGGTATCTAAGTTAATTCCTGCATATTTTTCAGGTAGTACTCTTATTGAAGCTTACTGGAAATCGGTTAAATCTCCAGGAGAAGGTATTTTTATAGGTGAGCCTTTAGCAAAACCGTGGGGAGGATCTATATTAGAGTATCAAAATGGTGATCTAATTATCAAAACAACTCATCTAAAGGTTGGCAAAAAATACTCAATTATTGGAAGTAATGATATAAATGGTACATATAAAACAGTTTTAGACAATATTAGTAGCGATAGATATAAATTAAATCAAATTATAGTTCCACAAACAAAGTATAAATTTTATAAATTAATAGAGAAGTGATTAAAGGATGAGAAATTCTCATCCTTTAAAAAGCTATTTCCAAACCCTTTTTGGAGATCGTTTTGTACTATATATAAATGCATCACACCCAATTTGACCTTTGATTTCACAAAGAGCTTTAAATGCATCTTTTTTACACTTATATGGTCCAACTAAAACTCTTGTAACTTTATTGCCGCTAGGATTTGTTGTAGTTAAGAAACTATACCCATATCCGGCATCTTTTATTTTATTTAATAGTGCTTTGTTGTTAAATTGATTTACACAACTTGGACAAACAAGCTCAGCTGCAACCTGTACATAATAGGAGTTATCACACTTATCACTATAGGTAACTGGAGTTGGACAAACAGGAACACTCACCTCTTTAGTTACAACTTTTTCAACTGGAACCTCTTTTACAACCACTTTTTCAACTACCCTAACTTCTGGTTTGCTTTTTACAACTACCGGAGCAGGAGCAACAACTGGTTTATCATAACCAAATTTATATGCAAGTCCAAAACCAGCAAAAACACCTAAACCATTTCCACATCTTTTTGCTAAAGCTTTAACTTCAGGTCCTATACTAAAGTTTTTATTGATAGCATAACCTATACCAACTCCAACATCACCAAACCAACCACTTCTGCAATTTTTTCCAATATTATCTTCATAATCTTCATATCCACCACCAAGCAAAGCATATGGGGTAAAACCTTTTATGGCTTCAGCTTTTTTAAAAATTCCATTTAGATAAAATCTATTTACATCAGTTTTATAAGAGTTTGATTTTACATCAGCTTGAAACAATCTCTCATAACCAAATCTAATACCTAAATTATCTGTAAAAAATGTATTAAAATTAACTCCTGCACCAGTTGCACTATCCAATGGACAATCATCACTTGCAAAGTTATATCCAACATATGGATTTAACTCATATTTATACCCCTTTGCAAATAAACTCACTCCAGATATAGTTAAAATAAAACATGTTAATAGTATCTTTTTCATACTCTCCCTCTCTTATTTAAAAACTATTTACTATTTTATGGTAATAAAATGAGATATATTACAATAAATATACTGAAGTATAATTTAAATATAATACTTTTTTAAGAATAAATCATCAATATTTATCAATTTTTTCTCTTTTAAAGAGTTTATGACACTCAAATCACAATCTGTATCATCAGGCCATCTTCTTGGAAAGTTATCAATTTCTCCTTTATTGGTAGCATCAATTCCAATAAATTCATGCTCTAAAAAGAGATCTCTTTTTGCATCTATATTGTTTACAACTCTCCATATTATCATGTAAGAGTTTGTAATATCATTTTTATCACTATCTACAAATACCAACAGTTTTGTATGTTTTTTAATAGATTTTAATTTTTGATATACATTTTTAATAGGCTCTTTTTTATCAATTGCAATAAGTGTAATTGGAGTTTTAGTGTAAGTTTTATACTGTTTTATATCTATTATATTAGGATCTAACTTTTTAACAATCTCAAAAAGTTCACTATCTGATAAAATATTTTTTTGAGGAAAATTGACATTATCACTCGTTGCATCAACTCCCAATTTTCCTCCATAAGCAAAATTAGGTGATGAGTGATCTAGTGCATCACAAACTCCCTCACTTATTAAAAGATTATCGATCTTTACTCTATCTAAGATATAATCACTCAATTTATCAAAATCCTCTAAAGCCGGAGCATCTTTATTGACAAAAATAGCATGTTTTACAAAACTCATCTGCCCTACTCCCCAAAATGCATGCATAAACTGTTTTGCATGTCCTGGATAAGAGGTTTTCATCTTTGCAATTATCAAATTATGAAATACACCATTTTCGGGCATAATATAATCAATCAATTCAGGTGTAGTGGTTTTTAGAAGTGGTAAAAATATCCTACCAGTTGCCCATCCCATATATTTATCTTCAAGAGGTGGTTTGCCAACAACAGTTGCAAGATAAATAGGATCTTTTTTGTGTGTTATGCAACTTACATCCATATATGGATACTCCTCTTCTAAGGTGTAGTATCCTGTATGATCACCAAATGGTCCTTCTATTTTTAAACTATTTGGATCTACAAAACCTTCAATCACAAAATCGACATCCCAAGGTATATAAATATCATTTGTAATCGATTTTACCAATTTTGCACTCTCTTTTTTTATAAAACCATACATCAAAAGCTCAAATACTCCATGAGGCAAAGGAGCTGTTGCACACCAAGTATATAGTGGATCACCACCAATTGCAATTGAGACTGGCATCTTTTTATTTGCCAATTTATACTCATTAAAAAATGTTGCACTATCTTTATGAATTTGCCAATGCATTCCAAGGGTATTTTTATCATAAACTTGCAAACGATACATTCCTAAATTTTTAACTTCACCATTTAGTGATTGTGTATAAACTTGTCCCATTGTTATAAATGCTCCACCATCTTTAGGCCAAGTTTTTAGTATAGGGATATCATGTAGGTTAATTTCATCTTTAGTTTTTATGATCTCTTGACATAGTCCTCTTTTATTTAATCTTTTTGGAAAAATATTTTTAAAATCAAAAAGTTTTGCAAACAGTCCCAATTTTTCACTAAAAGTTTGAGGGGGCTTTAGGTGTAAAAGCTCTTCAATCTCTTTAGCTATTTCATCAGGATCTTTTTGCAAAAATAGCTTTGTCGCCTCAAATGATCCAAAAACATTCATCAAAACTGGAGTGTTGTACTTTTTATCCAATTTTTTACTTATAGGTTTTGTAAAGAGTAGTGCTTTTGGTTTTGGCTGTTTTATCTCAATATATGCAATATGAGCCATCTCTAAGTCTATATCAACCTCTTGATCGATGACTTTTAAAAGGTTATTCTCTTTTAGTAACTCTATTGCATCTTTCATATTAATCATCTCCTTTTTGTTGGAAGTAAATTCCAACAAAAATTCCTATCACTAAAGCTTTGCCCTAACGGGCAAGAGATAAAACCCTTATGATTTCTATTTTTATTTATGATTTTACTAAAAATCATATAGTGTTTTATAAATTCATAGTATATCTTTAAGTGCTATCTCTTCAGCTCTCTTTAAGAGTTTAATCGCACCATTTTCTATCATAAACTCAGCTAACTCTTTACCTAAAATACTAAATTCATCTTTTTTGGCTAATCTTTTTTCTTTTAATATTTCACTTCCATCTGGCAATCCAACCATACACCTAACTACAATTTCATCATTTTTTAATTTTGCATTTATACCAATTGGAACTTGACAGCCACCTTGAAGAATTTGTACAAAATCTCTTTCAATTTTTGTTTCAATATATGAATTTTCATCTTGTAAAAATTTTATTTTCTCAAGCACCTCTTTATCATCTATACACTCAATTCCCAAAGCTGCTTGACCCATAGCAGGAATCATTTGAGTCACTTCAATAGGAGTTACATAATTAACCTCATCACTAAGTCCAAGTCGATTAATTCCGGCAGTTGCTAAAATAATTGCATCAAATTCACCATCTTTTAATTTTCTTATTCTAGTATTTACATTACCTCTTAGATTTTTTATCTTCAAATCCGGTCTTAATTTTAAAAGCTGCATTCTTCTTCTAAGACTTGTAGTTCCAACAATAGCATTTTGAGGAAGTTCATCAATTGATTGATATTTTTGACTTAAGAGTGCATCTCTTACATCTTCTCTTTTTGTAATTACTCCAAGCACCAATCCATCTGGAAATTCAATAGGTACATCTTTGAGACTATGAACTGCAATGTGGGCTTCACCTTTTAACATAGCATCTTCAAGCTCTTTTGTAAAAAGACCTTTTCCACCAATCTTTGCCAAAGGAGTATCAAGTATCTTATCTCCTTTGGTTTTCATAACTTTAAGTTCAACCTCTAAATCTGGATACTGCTCTTGTAGCCTCTTTTTGATATGTTCAGATTGCCAAAGTGCTAATGCACTCCCTCTTGTTGCTATTATTAGTTTTTTCATGGATCTATTTCAACAGTTCTAAATATTTTTGGCGAGAAAAATCCTTTTTCCCATTTACATATAGTGTAGGTGTGCCACTAACTGATAATCTATTTGCACTTTTGATATCATTATCATATTTAGCTAAAACCTCTTTTGAGTTTATATCTTTTTTGGTAATTTTTGTACCAAAAGCTTCGTTAAAAGCATCTAACACCTTTTGTTCATCTGCTGTTTGTAAATTAAACTTCTTTTCATACATTTTAAGAGTCAAATCTTTAACACCCTGCTTTTGTGCAACAATCATAGCCTTTGCCAAAATAGATGCTGATGGATGAATCATCTCTAATGGAAAGTGATAATAAAAGAGTGCTACCTTTTTTGGATTGGCTTTAACATCTTTTATAAGTTTTGGTAAAAAATCTTGACAAGCAGGACAAATTGGATCACTAAAGATAACTAGCTTATTCTTAGCATCAAAATCACCATATATCAAATGATCTTTTTTATAATATGAGAAATCTTTTATAGTTGGAGCCACTACATCTCTTAAAGATGTACCATTTTTTATATTTGCAAAATCTTTAACTAAATATGTTCCATTTGTAAAAACTTTATCATTTACAGTTACTTTTTTATTATTTTGGCTCTTAATTTCTAAATCAACATCTAAAAAATATACCTTCCAACCAGGTAACTCATCAACTATAGCACTATCTTTTACTCTTACATCTTTAAGAGTAAAGTTTGGGTTTACATGAACAGATTTTTTTATATAATCTTCTATTGTCTTTTCAACTGTTAAATTGCCTTTTGCAAAAACCGGTGTACTACTTAGTATCGCTATTATTGTCAATAATTTCAACATCGATCGCATCTATATCCTTTTTTTTATGATCTGTTTTATTTTTAAGATTTAAAACTCTTCTTGCAAAAATTGTACCAAAAGAGCCAAACTGCAATAAAATACCTATAATATCACTAAAAAAACCAGGTACTATAAGCAATATAGCACCCAAAGCACTAAAGAGGCTCAATTTTTGAAACTCTTCTATCGTAATCTCTTTAGAGATCAAAGATTTTACATTTTCACCAAGAGTATATCTAAAATTTGTTAATAAAAAAAAGCCAATAATTGCAGAGGCAACAATCTCTAAAAAAGTTAAAATACCACCCAAATAGGTAGCAAATTGAACACTGACCAAAACCTCGATAAAAAGATAAATTAAAAAAAACGGCACTTATAGATCCATTATTGTTTGTAAAATTTTATCTTTATGGATTTTTGTTTTTGTCAGAGTTTTTCGATCAACCAACTCAACAAACCCCTCACTCAACTCTTTACCAACTATTACAGCATAAGGAAAGCCTATAAGCTCAAAATCTTTCATCTTAAAACCAAATCTTTCACTTCTATCATCTAATATAACTTGAACTCCTTGATCTTCTAAGTTATCATGTAGAGTAGTTGCAAACTCCACTTGATCTTTATCTTTTATATTTGAGATTACTATATCAATTTCAAAAGGAGCTAAATTTTTATCCCAAATAATTCCCTTTTCATCATGATTTTGTTCAACCAAAATAGCAACAATTCTACTAACTCCAATCCCATAAGTTCCCATAACAAATGGTTTTGATTTTCCATTGCGATCTAAAAATGTAGCATTTAGTGGCTTTGAGTAAGTCTCATATAGTTGAAAAATGTGTCCAGCCTCAATAGCTTTAGTAATACTAAGCTCACTTCCACACTCAATACACTTATCATTCTCTCTTACTGTAGCCAAATCCACATAATTAAAATCTCGATTTTTAAAGCTAAATCCAACATAGTGATAATCTTTGATATTGGCTCCACAAATTAAATTGCTCTGATCTTTAAACTCTATATCAAAGTAACTTTTGACATTTATCAAGCCAGGAGGAATTGAGCCAGGAGTGATACCTAAAGCCAAAAGTTCACTATCATCCACATCTTTGAAATCCAAAGCCCCACAAGCACTCAAAGCTTTTGTCTCTTGTAAGTCATCACAACCTCTTATATAAAAGATTACAATCTCTTCTCTATCCTCATATACAGCCTTTTTAGCAACAGCTTTTACTGTATAGTATGGGTGAATTTTAAAAAAATCACAAACTTCATCTATAGAGCTTACATTTGGTGTATAAAATTTACCCGGATTCATACTAACTTCATCCATAGGCTCAACCAATTTTTTTCGTTTTGCAGCCTCTATATTTGCTCCATATGAACACTTTGAACATACCAAAATATCATCTTCGCCATTCTCAGATAGAGCCATAAACTCTTTACTACCACTGCCACCAATAGCACCAGAATCGGCATCAACCACCCTAAAATCTATCCCAAGTCTTGTAAAAATTTTAGAATAGAGCTTTTGCATATGTTTAAACTCTCTTTGCATATCTTTGGCATCTTCATGAAAACTATAGCCATCTTTCATGATAAACTCTCTAGTTCTCAAAAGTCCATATCTAGGGCGAAGTTCATCTCTAAATTTTGTTCCAATTTGATATAGATTTAGTGGTAAATGTTTATAGCTTTTTACTCTATTTCTAACTAAATCTACCATTGCCTCTTCATGAGTTGGACCTAAAACAAACTCATTTGACTTTCTATCTTTAAATCTTAAAAGCTCTTTTCCATACCTTTTAGTTCGTCCACTCTCATTCCACAAATCAAGTGAAGTAACAACACTAAGCTTTGTTTTTAGACAACCACCTTTTTGTAACTCTTGATCAATAATTTGAATAATTTTATCAAGCACTCTTAATCCAAGTGGCAAAAAGTTATAAATCCCACTACCACTTTGTGCTATAAACCCACCTCTAAGAAGATATATATGACTAGGAATTTGGGCATCTTTTGGAGCCTCTTTTGTTGTCGGAATAAATAGTTTTGAAAATCTCAATTTTTTACCTTTAAGAGCATTGATAATAGTACAAAATAGTCTGTAACTTAATTAAAGTATTGTATCAAAATTACCTAAAACAAAATTATTATAAATCTTTTTCTATTTGATATTCACATTTGTAAATGTTTATCGCTTTTCTTTGATCAGAGTTTAGATCAAAAAAGTATTGAATTGATTGCACAATTGTATCAGCTTGTGGCTGTTCTGCTATAGTTTTTAGTCTTTTGGTTGGTTTATGCAAAAAGCCATTAAATGCTAAATGAATAACTTTTGTAACTTGCTCTTCATATTCGCTTGGAATAAATCCCTTTTTTATAGCTCTTTGTATCTCTTTTTCGCTACAAACTTTCGCTTTTTGTCTAATCTCTTTTATCAAAGGATCAACTGCAAGTGTTTGAAGCCATTTAAAAAACTCTTGTGTAAACTCTTCTACAATGGCATAAGCCACCTTTGCACTCTCTTCTCGCATTGCAAGATTTTTATCCACAATCTCTTGTAAATCATCTACAGCATATACTGCAATATTTTCATCTTCAAACTCTTCTATATCTCTAGGCACTGCCATATCAAACCAGTATCTTTGAAATGGAACCTGTTTTATCATACTTTGGGTAATTACTGCATAATCGGCTCCAGTTCCGCTAAATAGAAGTCTATATTCATTGATAATTTCATGAAGAGCAGAAAATGGCTTTACAGTTACCATGACACCTTCAATAGTATCAGCCAAATCTTGTGCTCTTTGGATATCTCTATTTATAATAATAAGATTTACTTTTGCATTTGCCAAATGTTTCGCTGCAAGTGAGCCCATTTCACCAGCACCAACTATAACAGCAGTATATCCACCTAAATTACCACCAAAAATATCTTTTGCTTTTGCAACAGCTGCACTAGCGATTGAGACTGGATTTTTAGAAATTTCTGTTGAATTTCTAACAGTTGCTGCACATCTAAAAGCATGATGCATAACTCTAGCTATCTTTTGTCCACAATATCCATTTTTATATGAGTATGCAAAAGCATCTTTGATTTGACCTACAATTTGAGTTTCACCAACTACTAAACTATCAAGCGATGATGCAACCATAAACATATGTTTAATAGCCTTTTGATCTTCATAAATTTTTCCATAATCGCTCATCTCTCGTCTTGGGAGCTTTGCATGAATAGATAAAAGATCTAAAATCTCCTCTTTTGTATTTTCTGTCTCATTAATACTCAAAAGAAGTTCAACTCTGTTGCAAGTTGAGATTATTACAACTTCATTTACACCATGTAAAATAATAACTTTTTCATAAAAAGATTTTAATTTATCTTCATCATTAAAAGCAAGTTTTTCTCTAGTTTGTAAATTTGTATTTTTGTGTGTATAGCTTATTATCAAATAGTGCATTAAAAATCCCTCTCAATCATACTCTTAACAATCAATTCTAAATCGTCATTTTTCTCTTTCTCTATAACTTGCAATGCCTCTGCTGCTAGGTTTTTTGCATATTTTATAGATTTGGAAATTATAGAGTTTGTGTGCATTTTTTGCTTGATCCACTCTATATCTTTATCATCTAAGCTCTGTTTATGAAGAGAAACTAGATACTTCTTATCACTATCATTTAATGCTTTGTACAGATAGATATAAGGAAGAGTTGTTTTACCCTCTTTAAAATCACTTAGTGAAGGTTTTCCTAACTTTTTACTATCTTGAGTGATATCTAATATATCATCAACAATTTGAAAAGCTAAACCTAAATTTTTACCATATAAAGCAAAAATATCTTTATCCTTTTTTGCTAAAATCGCAGCACTGGAGGCTGCAGCTTCAATCAAAATAGCAGTTTTTTTATAAATCATTTCAAAATAGAGTTTAAAATCTGGATTAAACTTTTTTGACAACTCCACATCAAGCAACTCTCCTACTGATAGCATAGCAACTGAATTTGCCACAATTTGAGCAATATGTTTATCGAGTAGTGGAAGTTTTGAGAACGCTTTTGAATAGAGTATATCTCCTAACATAATAGCAGTTTTATCTCCAAATAGCGCATTTATAGAAGAGACTCCCCTTCTTAGAGTAGCATCATCTATCACATCATCATGTAGTAAACTTGCCATATGAATTAGCTCTATTATAGTGGCTAACATAATTGTATTTTGATTTGGAGGGGCAATTTTTAGTATTAGTTTTGCTCTTAATCTTTTACCTTTGGGAATTTTATCAAAAAGCTCTAATACATACTCATTATCAAGCTCTTTGATAAACTCTCTCATCATAATTTCAACACTACTAAGCAACTATTTTTCCTTTTTTAACCATTTGACTCTAATAGTTTTTGTTGGATCTTTTATATATGTTTCAATGGTAGCTACCTCTGTTTTTGGATCAAAGTCACTAAATTGAAGCAGTAGATAAGGACGATTTAAACGAGTTGTATAACTATCCAAGTCGATCCTTACGCTATCTCTTTTTCTCTTTTGATATAGTGTATATTGAGTAGCAAAACCTTCATAATTTGCAAGTATTATTAAAGCACTATTTTTAAAAAGAGTCCATCTAAAAGAGAGATTAGAATCAATTACTCCTCTTGATGGCTGATCTTTTTGTATCATAACTGTTGCGACTTGATCTTTTTTTAACTTATGTGTATAGATGTGATCCCAATAATCGATCCCACCTGCATTTAAAAAGATTACACTACAAATAAGAAAAAAGAGTTTACTCATTTTGGCTTACGATATCACCCATACCTGCTATATATAAATCTTCAACTCTTTTTGCTAATTCATCCTCATACTCAACTTTAAATTCAATGATCTTTTTTTCTAACTCCTCTTCACTCATCATCTTTTCAAGAATTAATTCTAAAGTTGCCATTTTTTGTAAAGAGTTATCCAAATGATCTGCTACAAGATTTTGATTGGCATTGAAAACTATATCAAAATATTTCTTTTTTGGTGATCCACCAAATATATCATCATCTTCTAAAAACATATAATTTTTCCTTTTTTAGCTATTTGAAATAAGTTTAGATTATAACACAATTATTCAAAAACATGAGAAATAAAAAACTATTTTGCACAATTTATCATCTTAATAGTTTTTTCTTCAACCTCTTTTGCTACTTTTTGCAACTCTTCATCATCTGAGAGGGCTTGAAGCATCAAAGCTGGTTTTATCAATCCAATTTTAGTTTTACCATTTTCGCTAAAAACTGAAATCCTACAAGGCAGTGCCATATTTAATCTCATATCAACAGAGAGTACATTTTTTGCCTGTTTGGGATTACAGACTTCAAAAATTTTACAATTTTCTGAAAAATCTACACCTTTATTTTGTAAAGTTTGTTTCACATCATGTACATGAAGTACTCCAAAACCTTCATTTTTCACCTCTTTTTCAAGATCTTCACAAGCTTGTTCAAAAGATTTATCTGTTTGTACTATATAATACATATTTGACTCCTCTCATATTTAATAATTATCAACATATCGTTAATTATTTGAATTTCTTAAACTGTATGATACTATAATATATCTTTATCAAGAGTATTAAGAAAAAGCGTCAAGCTTTAACTTTTTCTACTGTTGCCATATATAAGGTGCCAGAGTGCAACTCTTAACCCAAGAGGATAATAAAAAAAAACATTTCAACCTGAAATAAAATCCCCAAAAAAGTAAATTTTATATTATAATACCCCTAACACGAACAAAAGGAACAGAGGATGCAAAAAAACCAAAAAGATTCATTTGTTTATGATAGAACCC
>JALWLB010000141.1 GCA_027081145.1 Campylobacterales bacterium | reverse complement strand
AAAGGTGCTAGTAAAGGTGAAGGGCTTGGTAATAAGTTTTTATCAAATATTAGAGAAGTTGAAGTGATTTTACATATGGTAAGATGTTTTGATGATGGAAATATCACTCATGTAGAGGGTGATATAAATCCATTAAGAGATATCGAAATAATTGAGAGTGAGCTTATATTTGCTGATATGGAACAGTTAGAGAGAAAGATTGAAAAACTAACTCGTGAAGCAAAATCAAATAAAGATGCAAAATCAAAACTTCAAATTGCAAAAGAGTTAAAAGAGCATTTAGATAATCTTTTGCCAGTATCTAGTTTTTCAAAAAAAGATGATGAGAACTTTTTAGAGTTAAATAAAGAGTTGAGATTTTTATCAAACAAAGAGATAATTTATGGAGCGAATGTAGATGAAGATACTCTTTTAAAAGATAACTCATATGTGAGTGATTTAAAATCTTATGCAAAGAGTAAAAATAGTGAAGTTATAAAGCTTTGTGCAAAAGTAGAAGAGGAGTTAATAGCACTTGAGGATGATGAAGCTAGTGAATTTTTAAAAGAGCTTGGAGTTTTGGAGAGTGGGCTTGAAAAAATTATCAAAACCTCATTTGAAAAGTTAAATCTTATTAGCTATTTTACAGCAGGAGTAAAAGAGGTTAGAGCATGGACTATCAAAAGAGGTTGGTATGCTCCAAAAGCAGCCTCAGTTATACATAACGATTTTGAAAAAGGTTTTATAAGAGCTGAAGTTATTTCGTATGAAGATTTTATATCATGTAGTGGTGAAAATGGAGCAAAAGAGGCTGGTAAGATGAGATTAGAGGGTAAAGAGTATATCGTACAAGATGGCGATGTGATGCACTTTAGGTTTAATGTTTAATTCCAATTTATGGTACAATAACTCTAAAAAATTGATCGAGGTAAAAAATGTCAAATTTAGCTTATAGTGAAAAATATACAGTTGATGATTATAATATTTGGGAAGGGGATTGGGAGTTGATATATGGTGATGCGTACGCTATGGCACCATCACCTATGTATGATCATCAATTTATTAGTGGAAAAATATATAGACAATTAGATGAGAGTCTTGATGAGTGTCCTAAATGTCACGCTATTTTTGAGATAGATTGGCAAATTTCATATGAGAGTGTAGTGCGACCTGATAGTATGGTTATATGTTATGAGCCAGATGAAAAGCTTACAAAAAAACCGGAGATTATTTTTGAAGTTATATCCAAATCAACAGTAAAAAGGGATGAAATTTTAAAATTTGATCTATACCAAAATGAGGGTGTAAAATATTATATTTTAGTATATCCCGAAGAAAAGTGTGCAAAAGTGTATCAGTTAATCGATTTTGTGTATCGAAAGATGGGAGATTTTAGTGATGAAAACTTTATCTTTGATCTGGATTTTTGTAAGATCGATTTTGATTTTAGTTTTATATGGAGGAGAAAATAGATTTATTTAAATAAAAACTAGATAAAATACACTTTTTAATAATTAGTATAAAGTGAGATTTTATGACGAATATTATTCTTTGTGGAGGAAGTGGTACTAGACTTTGGCCAATTTCTCGAACATTAATGCCAAAACAGTTTGTAAAACTTTTTGATAATAGATCTCTTTTTCAACTAACAGCCCATAGAAACAATAAATTTTGTGACAAACTCTACATAGTATCCAATAGTGAACAATATTTTTTAGCTATAGATCAATTAAAAGATTCCAATAACGCAAAATTTTTGTTGGAGCCAGTTGGCAAAAATACAGCTCCAGCAATTGCTCTATCATGTATGGATATCGATCCAAATGAGATAGTTTTAGTTACTCCATCTGATCATCTGATCAAAAATGAGATGGAATATCAAAAAGTAGTGCAAAAAGCAAAAAAATTGGCAACTCTTGATAATCTTGTGACATTTGGCATTACGCCTAGTTATCCTGAGACAGGATTTGGTTATATTGAAGCTGATAAAGAAGATGTAAAAAGCTTTAAAGAAAAACCAGACTTAAAAACAGCAAAAGAGTATATAAAAAAGGGTAACTATTATTGGAATAGTGGGATGTTCTGTTTTAAAGCGGGTATATTTTTAAAAGAGCTTCAAAAATACTCTCCAAAAATTTATGATGCTTGTAAGATTGCATTTGAAAATGCTCAACAAATAACCAATAATCAACTACGAATTACCCATGAATACATGAGCATTATACCTAAAGAGAGTATAGATTATGCAGTTATGGAAAAGAGCACCAAAGTTAAAGTGATTCCAAGTGATATAAATTGGAGTGATTTAGGAAGTTTTGATGCACTTTATGAAGAGTTGCCAAAAGATAAAAACCAAAATACACTCAATGATAACCATATTAGTATCGATTCAAAAGATAACCTTATAATTACACATGATAAACAAATAGCAACAATTGATATCGAAAATTTAATTATTATAGATACTCCTGATGCACTATTGATTAGTAAAAAAGGGAGTTCTCAAAAGGTAAAAGAGGTAGTAGCTAAACTCAAAGAGAAAAAGAGTGAACTTACAAACATACACACTCTAGCTCATCGTCCATGGGGGAGCTATGAAGTTTTGCTCTCTAATGATAATTACAAAATAAAAAGAATCATCGTAAAACCTGGAAAAAGATTAAGCCTTCAAAAACATTTTCATAGAAATGAACATTGGATAGTAGTTAGTGGTACAGCAACTGTAAGAGTAGGAGATGA
>JALWLB010000140.1 GCA_027081145.1 Campylobacterales bacterium | reverse complement strand
TATATATCTTGTTAAACTATCAAACATTTATAGCTATATAACAAAAAATGATAGAGTTAATATATCCAAAATAGATTCAAAAATAAAACATCTTCAAGATAGTCTATCCTTTATAAAAAAGAGTATAAAGAAGAAAAATAAGAGTGAGTTAGATAAACTTTTAGGTGAAGTTTTGAGTGAGTTTGATGATCTAAAGAGAGTGTTAGAAAAATAGCAAATTAATAACTATTTTTTACTATAAGCAAATATTTTTACCTAAATATTAGTAAAAGTTTAATATACTTACCAAAACAGTTTTTGGGTTAGGGTAGATGAAAACTTATAATACAAGGTTTAGAAGTGTTGAAAAGTTAAAAGAGTTTTTATTATCAAAGGATATTAAAAACTCTTCAGCCTCTCTTGTGCAAATTTTTAGTGCAAGAGTTGATCAAAACAAAATTAAAAACATTATAACAATAGTTCAAAATCTACTTCCAAATTCAACCATTATAGGTTCAACCACTGATGGTGAAATTGTCAATGGTAGGGTTTTAAAAGATAATATAGTCTTATCATTTACTTTTTTTGAAAAAACAACTATTGAAGCCGGTTTAGTTACATTTAAAGAGCATAACTATTTTGATAGTGCAAACAAGTTAGCCAAAAAAATTATAAAAGATAACACAAAAGCGATTATTTTATTTGCAACTGGAAATTTTATAAATGCAGATGAGGTAGTAAGAGCCTTTAGAGATCAAATTCAAGATAAAGATATAGTTCTAGCTGGAGCTTTGGCAGCAGATGGTGGTAAATTTGAAAAAAGTTTTGTCTTTACAACAAAGTCTTTGACAGATAATGGATTGAGTGCCATCTCATTAAATTCAGATGACTTGATTGCAAATGTTGAGTATAGTTTTAATTGTGAAGCGGTTGGAAGAGAGTTTAAAGTTACAAAATCTAACAAAAATATTGTTTATGAGATAGATAATATAGAGATTAAAAAGCTTTATGAAAAGTATTTAGGAGGCTCTTTAAGTAAACATTTGCCCCTAAGTAGCTATCTTTTCTCTTTTTTATTGCAAACTAAAAATTTATCTATTGCAAGATCTGTTATTCATATCCAAAAAGATAACTCTTTTGTTTTTGGAGGTGAATTAAATAAAAATGACACTATTCAAATAGCTTTTACAAATATAGAGAAAATTAATCAAAAATTAAATGAGCTTTTGGATAAAACTACTCAACATGATATTGAATCGATATTTATGTTTTGTTCAAACTCAAAAAGAAGATTTTTACCATCAGTTGGACAATTTGAGGCTAAAAGTTTTGAAAATATAGCTCCAACTTGTGGCTTTTTTGGATATGGTGAATTCTATATAGATAAAGATCAAGCAAACTTTTTTAATCAAACAACCTCTATTTTAACCCTTAGTGAAAATAAAAAGAGGCAAAAAGAGTTAAATCTCAAAATCACAAAACCTAGAGGCGTAAATTTGGATTATGAGATTATAAAAGCTCTTACAAATATAGCAAAAGTCTCTTCAAATGAGTTAGAAGAGTTAAATAGAGAGTTAAAATCAAAAATTGATCGAGAGGTTAAAAAGAGTGTTAAAAAAGATGCAATTTTAATTCACACAAGCCGTCTTGCACAAATGGGTGAAATGATGGCTTTGATAGCTCATCAATGGAGACAACCTCTAAGTGCTATAAGTGCTACTTCATCAGGACTTGCCATAAAAGCTGAACTGGATCGATATGATAAAGAGTTTTTTTTGGATAATTTGCATAAAATTGAAGACTATGTTGCCCATCTTTCAACAACTATAGATGATTTTACAAACTTTTTTAAGCCAACAAAAACTAAAGAGTTGGTTTTTGTAAAAGATATTATTAAAAAAGCACTATTTATTTTATCTCCATCTATTGCAAAAAACTCTATTGCAATCAAAAAAGAGTATAACTCCAAAACAAAGGTAAAAACCTATCCAAATGAGGTTGTACAAGTTGTTATAAATTTGATGAAAAATGCCGAAAATATTTTACTAAAAAGAGAGATATTAGATCCAACCATTTGGATAAATGAGTATGAAAGAGACTCAAATCATATTATAGAGATTAGTGATAATGGTGGTGGAATTGATGAGAGTATAATGGATAGAATTTTTGATCCATACTTTAGTACAAAAAATAGTGAAAAATCAACCGGTCTTGGGCTTTATATGTCAAAATTTATTATTGAAGATAGTTGTGGAGGTAAATTGCTAGTAGAAAATATCGATAAAGGTGCTAAATTTAGCATTATTCTTTAAAATTAGTAATTTAATATAATGTTAAGTTAATTTTTAATACTATAAATGCGAAGATTTTATAGTATTGGAGATGAACTCAATTGAATTACTTAAGAGTTTTTTTTATATCTTGTTTTTTTATAGGCTATCTTAATGCCATTGAGATAAAGAGTCTCTCTCAAGCTGTCGATATAGCAGGTAAGCAGAGAATGTACACTCAAAGAATGCTTAAAAATTATGCTATGATTGGCATGAATAATAGTTACGGCAATCCAAAAAAAGATTTAAAAAAGATTATAAGCGAGTTTGAAGATCACCTAAATTCACTTGATAAATTTACAAAAGATAAAGCTGTTAAATTAAGCATAAAAGAGGTTAGAGCACTTTGGAAACCTATCAAAAAAACTCTTTTAAAAAAACCTGATAAAAATAGTGTAATAAAATTACAAAATGATCTTGAAAAACTACTAAAAGCTTCTGATAAAACTACAAAACTTTTTGCCAATTTAACAGGCAAAAAAAGTGGTGAAATTATTAACATTTCAGGGCGACAAAGAATGTTATCTCAAAGAATGGCAAGTTTATATATGCTAAAAGTTTGGGGAGTAAATGATAAAGAGTTTCAAAAAAAGATGGATGATTCGATGAAGCTTTTTAGCTCATCATTGGAAAAACTTTTAAAGTATGAAAAAAACACTAAACAGATATCACAACTTTTAAAAAATGTACAAAATTCATATATGTTTTTTGAATTTATGAATAGATCAAACACAAGATTTATTCCATCACTAATTTGTAAAAAGGCTGATGATATTTTAAAAAATATGAATAGTGTTACAAATTTATATACAAAAATGGAAAAATAATTAAAGGAAAAGTTATGAAAAGTAGTTTAACAAATCTCTTAAAACCTATAGTGGTAATAGCTCTGCTTGGACTTTTTTCAACAAATATCTATGCCAATAAAGATAGTGAGCTAAGTTTAATTGATATTGCTGGAAAACAGAGAATGCTCTCTCAAAGAATTGCAAAAGATTATCTATATGCTGGTAAAAAGATTGCAACTTCAAAAGCAAAAAAACAGTTAAAAGCCTCATTAGATGAGTTTCAAAGTGCTCATAAAAAGTTAGTTAGCTCTATCAATGATCCAGAGATTAAAAATCTTTTAAAATTTGTTGAGATGAGTAGTGGAGATTTTAAAAGTATAGTAACAAAACCTTTCAATCTTGATAATGCTCAATTGGCACTTGATCTTAGTGAATCTATGCTTGAGGGTAGTCAATATGTGGTTGATTCATTAAAAAAGAGTAAAAAGGTTGGTGAATCTAAAATAGTAGCAAAATCGGGTAAACAAAGAATGTTAGCCCAAAGAATAGCAAAATATTATATAGCGTATCAATCAGGTATCAAAGATCAAAATACAATTTATCAAATGAAAGAGGCGGTTAAAGAGTTTTCAAATAATCATAAAGAGTTGATGCAAAATAAATCAAACTCATCAGCTATCAATCAAAAACTAAATGATGTTGATAAATTATGGAAAATAGTTTATAAATTTTATCTAAATATTGAAAAAGGTGGACTTCCTTTTATAGTATTTAGTACAACTGATGATATAACTAAAAAAATGGATAAAATCACAAAACTTTATGTGGAATTATATAAATAAGATGAAAGTTTTAAAACACTTTTTTTTGTTACCTTTTGTTATCTCTTTTTTTTTAAACACCTCTCTATTCTCATTTGAGCAAAATAGAAAACAAGTAATTGCAAATGTTCAAAAAATTGAGTATCTTAGCCAAAAAATTGCCAAAGACTATCTCTATCTTTTACAAAATCCTAAACTAGAAGCATTAAATGGTGAATTAAAAAGCTCAATAACTCAAATTGAGAACAGTTTTAGATTTATTGCCAAAAATAGCAAAAATAGTGATGCAAAAGATATTTTAAATTTTTTATCTTATTCAAAAGATCAAATCAAAGATACACTTGAAAAAAAAATGTCACGCGAAAATGCACTAACTATACTTGATTCAACCCAAAGTTTATATGAAGGCTCAAGATCAATTTTAAGTACATATAATTACAATCTCTGGAGCGATATAGATGTAAAAATTGCAATGATGAAAATTTTAAAGCTCTATATGGCGATACATCTTGATATAAATTCTGATATAAATCGAGAGTTAATGCAAAATGAGATGGATCAAATTGAAAAAAGATTAGAGATCTCTAGCATGAGTTTAAATAGAACTTGGCAAGCTTTAAAAGAGTATTTAAAAGCTGATAAAGACTATTTTGTACCAAATATTATATATATTTTGACAAAACAGATTGAAAAGGCAAAAAGATGAAAAGAGTACTATTACTACTCTTAATAGCACTTTTGTTTATCTCTAGTAGTTACTTTATAATTAAAACATTTAATGAGTATAAAAACTATCTAAATATTCAAAAGAGTGAAAAGAGTCTTGTCGATTTTTTAGATATGGATGAACTTTTAAAAAGAGTAGAGAATGAACTCTCATTAAGCACTATATATATGGGAAGTGATGGTAAGAGTGATTTTAATGCTCTACAAATTGCTAGAGATAAAACAGATGAGATGATCCAAAAAGTTACCTTTATTAAAGATAAAGCAGAGTTAAAGAGTGATATTAGATATGTAAGATCAAGAGTAGATGTTATTAGTACAGATTATAAAGCTATTATTTTTGACTACTATCAAGGTGAAATTGGTGCCTCAATTTTAAAAAGTATGAAAAAAGAGGCAAAAGAGCTATTTACAAAATCGCACAATTTACAAGACTACATGATAGCATATATTGATTTGATTAAATTTAGAAATATTATTAATAAAGAGAAAAGTTTTATAACATATATTTTAAAACAGTCCAAGAAGATGGACAAAGAAGATTTAATAAATTGGGATAAGATGATTGGTTATCAAGAGCTGTTTGAAATTACCAATTTAGATGAACTTAGCAATTCGCAAATTAACAATATTTTAAAATCTCCAACGATCAAAGATCAAGTGTTTTCAAATAGACTCAAAGTTGCATTAGGAGCAAATGAGGCTCAATATAGCATATCTAGTGATGAGTGGTTAAAGGGTGAGGATGAGTTGATAAATGTAGCACAAGAGGCAAAAATAACTGTTTTTGATACTTTGAAACAGAAATTAACAGATATCATATCTTCGCCTGAAAAGATAATTATTTATCTTGCGATTGCAATTATTTTGATATTGATACTATTTATACTTATATATAAATTAGCAGAGCAAAATTATGAGAGAAAAAATATAAGAATTTCTGATAATGTTTTAAGTGCTAGACATTAAAATAGTTTTCATTTAAGCTCTACATGATATATTTTGCAAAAAATTAAGGGTGGTTAATAGATGGCTGGTCATAATAAGTGGTCAAAAGTAAAACATATAAAAGCAAAACAAGATGCTATAAAAGGAAAAGCTTTCACAAAAGCTGTTAAGGATTTATCAATTGCAGCAAGAGAGGGTGGTGGAGATCCTAGCAAAAATGCAAGTTTAAGAGTTGCAATCGAAAAAGCAAAAGCCATATCGATGCCTGCAAAAAACATCCAAAGAGCGATCGATAAAGCTACTGGAAATTTAGAAGGGGTTATTTTAGAAGATATCACATATGAGGGTTATGCTCCAGGAGGGGTTGCAATTATAGTCCAATGTTTGAGTGATAATAGAAATAGAACAGTTGCAAATATTAGACATATATTTAATAAAAATGGTGGAAATTTGGGAGAAAATGGCTCAGTATCTTGGATGTTTGAAAAAAAGGGAGTAATTTCCATACAAAGAGGCGATAAAGATGATGAAGTCTTAGAGACTGCTCTTGAAAATGGTGCAATAGATGTTCATGAGTATGATGAAGTTTTGGTAATTGAGAGTGAAGTAGCTGAATTTAATTCACTTTTAACATCTATTGAGAGTTTAAATGTTGAGATTTTAGAGAGTGAAGTAGCTCTTATGGCATCAAATGAGATAGAGGTTGATGATCAAGTTGCTACTAAAGTAGAAAAACTTATAGATGCTTTAGAAGAGGATGATGATGTACAGGCTGTTTATCATAATATGAAATGATTTACCTTATATTAATTACTATTTGATATAGTTATATGTTTTAAAATTTTAAAATTAAGGATATATATGAAGAAAAATCTACTTGTTATATTGGGTACTATTTTATTGCTACTTAGTATCAATTTGAATGCAAAAACAGTTTATGCAACTGTTGATGGTGAAGAGATTACTCAAGATGATATAGATCTTGTTATGAGAGTTTTACCAGGAGCCAATTTTGATACCTTTTCAAATGAGCAAAAATCGCAAATTGTATCTCAAGCAATTGAGCGAAAATTGTTGGCAAAAGAGGCACTAAAAGAGAAAGTTGATCAAGATCCAGAGTATAAAAAAACTTTAGAAAAAATTAAAAAAGATTTGGCTTTAGAGTTTTGGATGAAAAAAAAGTTTGAATCGGTTGTAGTTAGTGATAAAGAGATCAAAGAGTTTTATAATAAAAACAAAGCAAAATTTGAAAAAAAAGCACAAGTAAAAGCTAGACATATTTTACTAAAGAGTGAAGATGAAGCAAAAGAGGTTATCAAAGAGTTAAAAAATGCGAAAGATAAATTAAAAAAGTTTATCGAGTTAGCAAAAGAGAAATCAACAGGACCTAGTGGTAAAAGTGGTGGAGATTTAGGTTGGTTTGATAAAACTCAAATGGTTCCAGAATTTAGCGATGCTGCATTTAAATTAAAAAAAGGTGCATTTACAAAAACTCCTGTAAAAACTCAATTTGGATATCATGTAATAATGGTTGAAGATAAAAAGAGAAGCTCAACCGCACCACTTGATGAAGTAAAAAATATGATAAAAGAGAATTTAAAAATGGAGAAATTCCAAAAAGAGATGAAAGCATTTTCGAAAAAGTTAAAAGAGAAAGCTAAAATTGATATAAAACAGTTTTAATTAATTTCTAAAAGAGGGTTAAAATGGGTAAAAAGATATTTGATTTTGTAAAGCCTGGTGTAGTACAAGGTGATAGTGTTAAGCAAATTTTTAAAGTTGCAAAAGAGTTAAATTTTGCAATTCCAGCTGTTAATGTTGTTGGAACAAACTCTATCAATGCCTCTTTAGAGGCAGCCTCTATTGTAAACTCTCCCATTATAATTCAATTTTCAAATGGAGGAGCCTCTTTTTATGCAGGAAAAGGAGTTTCAAATGAGTCTGAACAAGCAGCAATTTTGGGTGCTATTAGTGGAGCTAAACATATAGATCTATTGGCAAAAGCTTATGGGGTTGCTGTTATTTTGCATACCGATCATGCAGCTAAAAAGCTTTTACCTTGGATTGATGGGCTTTTAGAGGCTAGTGAGAGATCTTTTAAACATTATGGTAGAACCCTATTTAGTTCTCATATGTTAGATCTATCAGAAGAGCCACTTGAAGAAAATATCGAAATATGTAGTGAATATCTAAAGAGAATGAGTAAAATTGGTATGACACTAGAGATTGAGCTTGGTATTACAGGTGGTGAAGAGGATGGAGTTGATAATAGTGGAGTTGATAATTCACTACTCTATACTCAACCAAAAGAGGTTGCCTATGCGTATGAAAAACTAAGTGAAATTAGCCCCAACTTTACAATAGCCGCATCTTTTGGAAATGTTCATGGAGTTTATAAACCCGGTAATGTTTCACTAGAGCCTAAAATATTGGATAACTCTCAAAAATATATTCAAGAAAAATTCAATACCGAAGATAAACCAGTTGACTTTGTATTTCATGGTGGAAGTGGATCATCATTAAGTGAAATTAGAGAAGCTATTAGTTATGGTGTTATCAAGATGAATATCGATACAGATACTCAATGGGCATTTTGGAATGGTGTAAGAGAGTATGAGAGTAAGAACCGTGACTTTTTACAATCTCAAATAGGAAATCCAAATGGTGAAGATAAACCAAATAAAAGTTATTACGATCCTAGAAAATGGTTAAGAGAGGGTGAAAAATCTATGGTAAATAGATTAAAAAGAGCCTTTGAGGATTTAAATTGTATTGATAGAAATTAATTCCTCACCAATTCAAAAGATAAAATTTTTAGATAACTCTTTTTTTATCAAAAGAGATGATCTTTTAAATAAAGAGTTTTCTGGCAATAAAGCCAGAAAATTTCATTATCTACTTCTACATGATTTCAAAGGTATCGATACTATTGTCTCTCATGGTGGCATTCAATCAAATGCTATGTATTCGCTCTCTGTTTTAGCCAAAATGAAAAATTTAAAATTTGTCTATTATAGTGATCATGTACCAACATATCTTATAGAAAATCCAATAGGAAATTTTAAAAATGCTCTTAAAAATGGAATGATTTTAAAAATTGAGAGTTTAAAAAAGCCACTTAAAAAATCATCTCTGTTTATTCCACAAGGTGGAGCATTTGAGTTAGCCGAAGTTGGTATCAAAATTTTAGCTAATGAGATAAAAAGCTACATGATAGAAAATGATATGAAAACTCTTGATATCTTTTTACCTTCAGGTACTGGCACTACTGCTTTATATCTTCAAAAAAATATAGATCAAAAGGTTTATACTTGTGCTTGTGTAGGGGATGAGGAGTATTTGAAAAAACAGTTTTCAAATCTTATAAAAGAGACCTCTTTTCATCCAACAATATTAACTTTAGATAAAAAGTATCACTTTGCAAAGCCTTATAGAGAGTTTTATGATATTTGGCTAAAATTAAAATTAAGCACAAATATAGAGTTTGATCTCCTATATGATCCACTTGGCTGGTTAAATATTTTAAAAAATCGCCATAAAATGGGTAAAAATTTATTATATATCCATCAAGGTGGAGTTTTGGCAAATGAGAGTATGATTTTAAGATATAAAAGGAAATTTGATGAATATAATTAGTTTTGATGATAGTGATTTTAAAAATAGTTTTAAAAAAATTTTAAATAGATCCGAAGTTGATGTTCAAAATGTCTCTAAAATTGTACAAAATATTATTCAAAATGTAAAAGAGAAAGGTGATATTGCACTAAAAGAGGATATTAAAAGATTTGATAATTGGGAGTTAAGCAGTTTTGATGATTTGATGATCTCTCAAGAGTTGATGAAAAAAGCTTATGAAAATCTTGATACAAAATTAAAAGATGCTTTGCATTTAGCATATCAAAGAATAGAGTCATTTCATAAAAAACAGTTACCAAAATCGTGGATGAGTTATGAAGATAATGGAACTGTTTTAGGGCAAAAAGTAACCCCGGTTGATAGAGCAGGGCTTTATATACCGGGAGGAAAAGCGGCATATCCAAGCTCTGTTTTGATGAATGCAATTCCTGCTATTGTTGCTGGAGTAAAAGAGATTATAGTTTGTACACCAACTCCAAATGGTGAAATAAATGAACTTTTATTGGCAACTTTATATCTTTGTAAAATCAAAAAAGCTTATAAAGTAGGAGGAGCTAGTTCAATAGCTGCTATGGCTTATTCAACTAAAAGTATTCCAAAAGTGGATGTTATAACTGGACCTGGAAATATATTTGTAGCTACAGCAAAAAAGATGCTCTTTGGAGAGGTAAATATCGACATGATAGCAGGTCCTAGTGAAATTGTGGTTTTGGCTGAAAAAAGTATGGATAAAAGATTGATTGCAATTGATCTTTTAAGTCAAGCTGAACATGATGAGATGGCAAGTGCAATTTTAGTTACAACTTCAAAAGAGTTGGCAAAAGAGGTAAAAAGCCAAATCTATCAAGAGTTAAAAACTCTAAAAAGATCAACTATCGCAACAAAATCTATACAAGATAGATCGGCTATAATAGTTGTCAAAAATTTAGATCAAGCTATAGAGATTGTAAATGAGTTAGCACCTGAGCACTTGGAGTTGATGCTTGAGAATCCATTTGAGATTTTACCATATATAAAACATGCAGGTGCCATCTTTTTAGGTCAAAATACTCCTGAAGCGATAGGAGATTATATAGCTGGACCAAATCATACTCTGCCTACTGGATCAACTGCTAAATTTTATTCACCCTTAGGAGTTGAAAACTTTTTAAAAAAATCATCAATTATCCATATGAGTAAAAGTGGATTTAACTCTTTAGCCTCTTCGTGTGCACTACTAGCTAAAACTGAAGGTTTAGAAGCTCATCAAAAATCTATAGAGTATAGACTCTAATTGTGAAGATTAATTTGGTATCAATCTCTACTAAATTGATAGGGAAACTTATAGCCAATCTTGAGTAAAACACCCGATTTACGGGGTTTGACAAATAAAAATTTTATGCTATACTTTCATTCAAAATAGAACAAATCTATAATTTTAGCTTATAATTTAATTATAGATTTATTTAAGGAAAGTAGATGCGTAGTAGAGTTTTTTTATTGTTAATGATATCTGTTTTGTCATCTTTTGCAAAAGAGTATGAAAACTTAACTCTAAAAGAGGCTTTAGAAATTGTCAAAAAACAGAATATTGAGATAAATATTGCAGAGTATGAGAAGAGAGTTAATAAACTTGGTATCAAAATAGCCAAATCTCATAGATATGGTAAACTGGATCTAACGCTCTCTAGCTTAAGATCAAATGATGCTGGTAATGTATTTGGATTTAAACTTCAAAGCAGAGAAGCATCTTTTGGTGATTTTGGATTTGGTGATTTTTTGGCTTCATTTAATAATCCAAAAGTTGATCTTCTCTCTTTGAGTCCAAAAGATTTAAACTATCCAAAAACTAGAAACCATTTTGATACAAAATTAACTTATCAAGTACCAATTTATACAGGTAAAAAGTTAAGCTATTATAAACAAATTGCTCAAAAGATGTATAGTATGAGTAAACTTGATAGCTCAAAAGTGCTATTTGAAAAAATCTTTCAGATTAAAAAAGCATATTATGATATCTCATTGCTTGATAATTTTGAAAAAGATCTTTTAAAAATTGAGAAAAATATTCAAAAATTAAAAGATACAATTTATGAGATGAAAAAAGAGGGTTATGCTAAAAAAACAGATCTTTTAGAGGTCGAATCAAGGCTTTCAAATGTAGTCAGAATGATAAATGAGACAAAAGCTTACAAAGAGCTATCTTATCAATTTTTAAGCTTTTTATTAGATGATAAAGTAAAATCTATCCAAAATATCGATATTCAAAACTCACCCACCATC
>JALWLB010000139.1 GCA_027081145.1 Campylobacterales bacterium | reverse complement strand
ATAACAGAAGCCATTGAAAAACCCATAACCATCGCAATTTGCATACCTGCAAGTTGCAAAGCTGCAAAAACGATATGAAGAGTAAGCCCTGCAATAAATCCAAGCAATAACTCACTCAAAATCAAAATAGATAAAGAGCCTACACTATAATCGATATTTGCCAAAGATGCTACAGGAAAAAACAGAATACTAAGATAAAATGCCAAAGCAGTTTTAACAGAGATAGGAATTGCAAGATGACTAAAAAATGGAAAAAATGCAATCAAACCACTCATTCTAGCAAAAAGTAGTAGAAATAAAATTGCATTATCTTCGGTTATAAAATCAACAATTTGCATACTACATGATAAGTGGTATCAATCTCTTATCTTTTAATCTATATACTCTATCACACTTTTTAGCCAACTCTTCATCATGGGTAACCAAAAACAACCCTCCACGATTTTTCTGTATATAATCAAACATAACATTCATAACATCATCTGCTGTATTTTTATCCAAATTTCCAGTAGGTTCATCCGCAAAGATAATTTTAGGCTTTTTAGTTAAAACTCTAGCGATTGAGACTCTTTGTTGTTGTCCACCCGATAATGAAGATACATTTTGATGTAGATACTTTTCAATTTTTAATTTTTTCAACATCTCAATATCAATTTTTTTATTGGAGATAATTGAGGATATATCTAAATTCTCTTTTGCACTAAAACCTTTAAAAAGGTAGTGAGACTGAAATATAATCCCAATCTCATCTCTTCTAATCTCTATAAGTCTATCACTACTTTGTTCATACATGTAGCTTTGGTCATAGATAACTTTGCCTCTTTTAGGCTTTAAAAGTGTTGCTAATATATGAAGTAGGGTCGATTTTCCACTCCCACTAACTCCAATAATAGCAACCGATTCACCCTCACAAATTGAAAGATCAACATTTTCAAACAGTAAATAATCAAAAGAGTGTGCTACATTTGAAGCAGCTAATAGTACTTTTGAATTATTTAACTCCATTGTTTTTTTGGCTATTTTAATTGAGCTGCTACTTCAGAAGCAAAATCATCAACTTTTTTCTCTATACCTTCACCAAGTTCAAATCTAATATACTCAACCAACTCAATACTACCATTTAACTCTTTGGCTTTTTCATCGATAACTTGTTTTATACTTTTTTTATCATCCATAACAAACTTTTGCCCTAAGAGTGTATTTTCATTTTTAAACTTAGCAATCTTTCCTGGAATAATTTTATCCCAAATTTTTTCAGGTTTTCCCTCCTCTTTTAGTTGCTCTTTTGCAACCTCTTCCTCTCTTTTTATAAGTTCTGGATCGATTGAGCTCTCATCTAAAAATTTTGGCTTCATAGCAGCTGCATGCATAGAGATATTTTTTAAAAGCTCTTTTGCACCTTCGCAAGTTTTTTCGCTATCACACTTTGCAGCAACTATAACTCCAACTCTTCCATTTGAGTGACAATACCCATTTACAATACCATTTTCACCAGCACTCAAAGTTACAAATCTTCTAACCACAAGATTTTCACCTATTTTTGCAATTTGTGTGCTTATATATTCGCTAAATTTAACTCCATCTATTGAACTCTCTAAAAGCTCTTCGACACTATTAACATTACTTGTTTGTATATGAGTGGTTGCCTCTTTTGTCATATTTATAAAATTTTCATTTTTTGCAACAAAATCTGTTTCAGAGTTGATTTCACTCATAGTAATTTTTTTAAAATCATCACTCACAACAACACTAATCAAACCTTCACTAGCAACTCTATCGGCTTTTTTGGCAGCTTTTCCTAAACCTTTTGCTCTTAAAAAATCGATTGACGCATCTATATCGCCACCACACTCAACAAGAGCCTTTTTACAATCCATCATACCAGCACCAGAGAGTTCTCTGAGCTCTTTAACCATACTTGCAGTTATCTTTGACATCTTTTACCTCCCTAGCCTATCAACTTTTTAGCATCATTTATACTATCTTTAAAATCACCCTTAAATTTATGCTCTTCTTCCATTATATCTATCTGCTCTTGAGTCATATTTACAACATCAGAAAATGTATAGATACCCATTTCATTCAATTTTTTCTCATACGCTTTACCAATACCAGCTATTTTAGTTAAATCATCTTTTTGGATATTTTCTTCAGCATCTGATTGAGACTCACTATCTAACTCTTTTGATATCTCTTTAGTAATCTCTTGCTCTTGTGCTACTACTTCTACCTCTTGTTGTTTATCTTGAGTTTGTGGAGCCTGTTCGTTTTGTTCATCCTCTTCTTGATCTCTTAATGCTTTACCCTCATTTATAGCCTCAGCCATCTCTTTACAAAAAAGTTGAATCGATCTTATAGCATCATCATTTCCAGGAATTGGATAATCGATCACATCAGGATCACAATTTGTATCTATTGGAGCTACAACAGGAATTCCAAGTTTATTTGCTTCTGAAACTGCAATTTTCTCTTTTACAGTATCTATAACAAATATCATATCAGGACTACCATTTAAATGTCTAATTCCACCTAAATAATTTATTAGTTTCTCTTTATTTCTAGCATGCATAAGGGCCTCTTTTTTTGTAAAGAGATCCATCTGCCCCTCTTTTTCCATTTTTTCAATAATTTCAAGTTTTTTAATCGATCTTCTTATAGTTTTAAAGTTTGTTAACATTCCACCAAGCCATCTATGGTTCACATATGGCATTCCACAACTTATGGCATACTCTTTTATAGTAGCACTTGCCTGTTTTTTTGTTCCAACAAAAAGGATCGTTTTTCCTTCAGCTGCTGCATCTCTAACAACATTATATGTATATCTAAAGTACCTAAGTGTTTTTTGCAAATCTATAATATAGATATTTTTTCTTTGTCCAAAAATGTAAGGTTTCATTTTTGGATTCCATCTTCTTGTTTGATGTCCAAAGTGAACACCACACTCCAATAAATCTTTCATCATAACCATGACATAGTCTCCTTGTAAAAATATTTAGTTTAGCCTCCACACCCATTAACAAAAAATTTTGCAACCGTTCAAGGATTGGTGTGTGTGAATTTTGAAAGCGTGTATTTTACTACAAAATTCTTTAATATCACATTAAGATAATTTAGATTTTTTTTCGGAAAAAATGAAATATTTTTAATAAACATAATTAATATTTCAGTTTAATATTAATATAATGCAATAAAACTATATATGATGGTGGGGTTGAAATTGTTAAATAGAGTGTTGAATTTATTTGTAGCAAATTTTTTGTATATATCATATGTCATTATAGGCTTTTTCTTTTTATTAGTACTTGCTAAATACTCAAGCATTACACCTGAAATGCTAATTGTTTCTGGATTGCTTATTGTTCTAGCTTTTTTAATTAGATTACAATTTATTACAATACGAAAAGAGAAAGCAAAGCTAAATCAAATTGCAGCATATCAGCATATCATCAAAAATAGTGCCTATTTTGCAAGAATAGATTTAAATTTTAATATTATAGAGATGAATGCAGGATTTTCTAAAATTTTTAATCCAAATAGCTCAAATAAAATAAATAAAACTTTTTTTAGTATGTTAGAAGATAAACTTAATAATAGTACTGTTCAAGAGATAAAACAGCAGATAGATCAATATAGTAGCTATGAGGGTGTTTTGAAATTAAATCATAATGGAGAGAACTTATATCTAAATACTCTTATTTGTACTTTAAACTCTCATGAAAATAAACCAATAGAGTATTTGGTATCATGTAGAGATTTTACAAGCTTTATGAAATTAAAAGATAAGATAAAAAATAGTCTATTTACAGATCAATTAACAAATTTACCAAATAGATTAAAACTGTTACAACAGATGCAGACAATCTATACCAATCCAAATAGAGATGAAGCAACAATAATTTATATCAATATGGACTCTTTTGATGAGATGAGTGAATTTTTTGGAATCGAGATTGGAAATAGGATGCTAAATCATACAGCATCTTGGCTAAAGAAAAATTTACCGTGTAAAGATTCATATCTTTATAAATTTGAATTAAATAATTTTGTTATATTAATACCTTCAAACTTTGATGAAGAAGAGTTGCATAAATATTTAAAATTGATCTCTTCTGATATTACAAAAGAGAGATTTTCATCAAAAACTTATGATATAGATTTAAATATAAGCTTTACAATTGGAGCTGCAAGAGCAAAAAATGATGTTGTAAAGTATGCCCACTTAGCACTAAAAGAGGCTCAAAAACAGAAAAAATCTTATGTAATTTACAATCAAGATCAAAAAAGTGAAGAGAATTTTTTACATAATATTCAAGTAAATCAAATGATCAAAAAAGCAATAGATAATGATAAAATAGTTCCATTTTTTCAACCTATTCAAAATATAAAAACTGGTAAGATTGAAAAGTTTGAATCTCTCATTAGAATTCAAAATAGCGATAAGAGTTATCAAAGACCAAACGATTTTTTAGAAATTGCCAAAAAATCAAAACTCTACTCAAAATTAACAAAAGCTATGATAAAAATCAGTTTTGATATGCTAGAGACCATAAATCATCCAATTACGATCAATTTAAATGTGGATGATATGCTAAATCGTGGAGTTAGTGATTTTATCTTTAGACAACTTGCAAAACTTGAAGATGCAAGTTTTATAACTTTTGAAATTGTAGAATCTGAAGAGATAGAAAATTATACTAGAGTTTCAAACTTTATAAAAAAGGCAAAACAGTATGGTTGTAAATTTGCTATTGATGATTTTGGAAGTGGATACTCCAGTTTTGAGCAAGTTTTAAACCTTGATATAGACTATTTAAAAATTGATGGAAGTTTAATAAAAAATATTCATAAAAATAGAGCAAGTGAAACTGCTATTAAATCTATTGTAACTTTCTCAAAAACTTTGGGTATTAAAACAATTGCAGAGTTTGTTAGCTCTCAAACAATATTTAATAAAGTTAAGGAGTTAGGAGTTGATTATGCTCAAGGCTATTATATAGGAAAACCTACACCATTAGCTCTCTAAACTTAATTGTGCTTTTTTTTCACTCTGCATAAGCCAAACAAAAACTTCAGCAACTGCTTGATATAAATTTGGTGGGATCTGTTCATCAACATCAAGACTAAGCAGTGAATTAGCCAAAGCTTCATTTTGAAAGATAGGAACTTCAAACTCTTTTGCTTTTTGTAATATTTTATCTGCTATTTCACCTTTACCTTTTGCTACAACTTTTGGAGCTTGGTTAGAGTTTTTTTGATACTGTAGTGCTACTGCTTTTTTCATCTAATAATCTCCTTTTTGTTGGAAATAAATTCCAACAAAAATTCCTCTCTCTAAAGCTTTGCCCTATCGGGCAAGAAATGAAACCCTCAAGATTTTTGCTTTTGTTTATGATTTTACTAAAAATCATGAGTGTTTCATCTTAACATAGCCACCAGTGCGAATCTACCGGTAATCTTATCTCTTCTATAAGAGAAATAGTTTTTATCACAACTTGTACAAATTGAAGATATATTGATATTTTCATCTTTTACTTTGGAAATTAAGAGTTGCTCTTTTAGAGTCGATTTTAGATCAAGGTTAATGTTATTAGCAACTTCATAACAACAGACTCCAATTGAAGGGGTTGTTATAGCTATCAAATCTTTTGGATCTACGCAATAACTCTTTTGCATATTTATAATAGTTTTTTGAACAATGTTTTTTAAAATCCCCTCTCTTCCAGCATGAATTGTTGCAATAACTCTTTTGATAGGATCAAACAAAAGTACCCCTATACAATCAGCAACCATCACCATTAGAGGAATTTTTCTTCTATTTGTAACTATCGCATCACATTTTGAAATTTTATTTATCGCAGGTGTTTGTATATTTACAATCTTATCACTATGTACTTGATCCATATATATTAGATTTTGGATTGAAAAGTTATATTTTTGAGCAAGTAAAATTCTATTTTGTATTACACTTTTAGGATCATCTCCTACATGAAGAGCTAAATTTAAACTATCATACGGCTCTTTACTAACTCCTCCAAATCTATTAGTAATTGTAAAAAATAGTATATCTTCAAACTTTTTCAATATAGTGCCATCATTTTATCGATTTGCTCCCAACTAATTGGAGCTTTTTTATTAAAGATATGATAAATATATCTTGCAAACATATCTGTTTCGATATTTACCAAATCATTTATCATGTAAGAGTTAAAAAGTGTATGTTTTAGTGTTATAGGAATTATAGTAAGTCTAAAACTATCTTCAAAAACTTCATTTACAGTTAAACTTACTCCATCAACCGTTATACTTCCTTTTGGAATAACAAATTTGATAAATTCAGATGGAATAGAGATATAAAAATCACTACCATTTTCAATCTTTATAATCTTGCCTACACAATCTATATGTCCTTGAACAATATGACCTTCTAATCTATCACTCAATCTCATAGCAGGTTCTATATGAACATTGTCTTTAAAGTTTTGTGTAGCCAAAATCTTTTGGCTCTCATGAGAGAGTTCCACTCCAAACTCATCACCTCTAATCCAAACTACACTAAGACACGCTCCATTTACTGCAATAGAGTCACCTATATTTGGTTTATATTTAGCTTTTAGTACCAAAAGATTATTTGAAAAACTTTTAACAGTAGCAATTTCTCTTATCAATCCTGTAAACATAGAGTTATTATATCATGTAGCAACTATTTGTTCTTTGAATTTTATCTTTTTCCTCTTTTGTGACTCATCATAATCTATCTTATTAAAAATTTCCATCACATTATGTTTTAGTGCAATATTTTTTATATCCTCATCTTTGCCATACATATTTATGTAATTTATCAAAGTTTTTTCCCAATCAATAGAACTATCTTGTAAAGCCAATTCAATTGAGTTTAAATATGCAAATCTTAGAGTAAAAGCAACTTGATCTTTTAAATAGTCTATTTTGATATATTCATCTAAAATCTCAAATACCCTTTTTACATCTCCCTCTAACGCACTTATTTTTGCTCTTTCATTACACTCTTCAAAATCTCTCATCAATTTTGAATACTCTAAAAAACTCTCAAGAAATTTATTTGATTTTATTAATAAAAAAGCTCCTAATAGATCTTGATTTTTTAGTGCTTCATCAAACTGTTTTATAACTTGAATCTCTTTTATTTTAGTTTGTACCTCATCTTGTATAGGAAGAAAACCAAGTAATCTATTTGCAAGAGCAAGTGCATTATCATAATCTTTATTTGCAATGGCTTTTGAAACATTTGATAAAAGAAGTGTTGAGACAGAGATAACTTTATGATAAATTGTAGTATCTTCTAAAAATTTATATCTTTGGCATAGAGTGAAAAATTCACTAAATTTTTTCTCCTTTACTAAAGTTTCAGCTTGAAAAAATAGTTTTGAATTATTCAAAAGATTATCAATAATCTCCTGTTTTGATTTTACATTTAAAAAATCATGCATTGCACCTTTTGCTCTAATAATTGCACTTGAGTTATTCGGATTTTTTTCAATAATCTTTTTTGCTCTATTAAAACTTCGATGCCACAAATCTTCAAGATCTTGATACTTTTTTAACTGTTTTATATATTCATGTTTATTTGCAATTTGATATGCTGAAGCATAATGTTTTGTATTTACACTTTGAATAAAAGCTGCAATCTCTTCTTTATAAGACATATATGAGCTAAACTCAACATTAAACTCTTCATTATCCAAAAAGGCCGATGCTAAAGCTGTAGCCTCTTCAATCTCATTAAGCTCTAGTAGTATAATAACCTTTTTTAAAACTTCATCCCAACACTCATACAATTTATCAATCGTTCCATCTAAATATAAAAAGATATTTTTATCAATTAGCTCTTTTGCTTTGATATAATCTTTTAACTTTATAGCAACCAAAGCTTCATCTTTATATTTTTGTACCTCACCTACTAAAAATCCACCATCAGCAAATGTTGCAAAAAAGTTTTTATCATCAAACTCTATAGAGTTTATTCCACTATTTTGAAGTGTTATATTTTTTAGTGCTTTACCACTTTTTAAATCAAATAAAATCAATATGTTCGATCTTGTTCCAAGTAGTGCAAAGTTATCCGATATATGAGTTTTGATTAGCGTAAACCATTGATCATTGAACTTTTTTGTATATTTAAGTTGCTGATCTTCTACATGATATGAGCTAACCTCTCCCTCTCTTTGTACAAAATATAGATACTTTTTATCAAAAGAAAAAACCATATCCTCAGGAGTAGATTCACACTCTATAGTAGAGAGAACCTCCCAATTTGTACAATCATGTATCAATATCTTTTTATCAAATGAACCAATAGCCACCAATGAGTCATCTTTTGAAAAAGCTATAGATGATATCTCATCCGCTCTTGGGAAAAATGTATAGATAATCTTTTTTAAATTAACATCATATAACCATATATCTCCATCACTACTACCTATCAAAAGCATCTTTGAATTGTGTGAAAATTTGACAATAGATGGATTGATATCTAGTTTCAAATTTGCAACTATTTTTAATCTATGATTATCTTTTACAAAAATCATATTTTTAGAGTGCTGTTTTGGATAGACTTGAAGATTGTTCTTTGAGATATCAAACTTTTTAGAAAATTGATGGGCTGACGCATCTTTTTCAATGATAGCTTTTTTATCTATTTTGAATGAAAATTTATCTAATTGAAAATATGTGTAGTGGTTATTAATAATACTAACTTTATCACCATACTCTTTTAGAGCAACTAATGGATCACCTAAATTTAAAAGTTTTTTTGTCTCAATCATACAAAAGCCACTATAAAACTATTTTCACCACTCTCTTTTGCAAAAAGAGAAAACTTTTTATCTTTATCAAATTTTGATGATACTTCAAGTTTATCACCAAAACTAATTAGTTGCTCTTTCCAATCAAGCAGACATTCATCATCATCACTAAAATTTATCGCCTCTTTTATATTGGCCTTATGTTTTAATAGTTTTTCTAAAAACTCATCAGCACTTCCTAAATCAAACAACTTTTCAAACTCTTCATTATATTCAACTATATTATCGCTCTCATCTATACAAACAAGTGGTACTGGAACATGTTTTAAAATATCTGAAGTTTTAAGCATCATCGCTTGAGATACGGCTGATTTTAAATTTTGAGCAGTCAATCTCTCAATCTCTTTCTCTTGTTCGATAAGATCGGTTATATCTTCACGAAGTCCAATATACTCTACTATATTATCATTCTCATCCAGTATCGGTATGATTGTAGCTTTTACAAAGTATGAACTTCCATCTTTTTTTAAATTTTCAACCACCCCTCTCCAAATCTTTTTATCTTTAATTGTACTCCACAAATCTTCAAACGCCTCTTTTGGCATATTTGGATGTCTTACTATATTGTGTGGTTTTCCAATTAACTCCTCTTTTGAATAACCACTAATTTTACAAAATTGATCATTAACATAGGTGATAACTCCTTTTAGATCTGTTTTTGATACTATTGAAGATGCATCTACAACTCTTTTGTATTCACTTAAAAGTTGTGTATCGCTACTGTTATTTTGACTGTTTTTTGATAGTGTAATATCAAGAGTAAGATGCAGTGTAGATTTATCTTTAGGCTCTATTAGTGCACTCACAAGAAATCCTTTAACTATTTAATTATATACTAAATATCGGTATTTTTAAAAAATTTTTTAGAGGTGATTTATGAAGTATGACATTATAGTTATTGGTGGTGGACATGCCGGAGTTGAAGCAGCACTTGCATCTGCTAGAATGGGTAAAATTACACTTCTTTTAACTATGTCAATTGATCAAATAGCAGCCATTAGTTGTAATCCTGCAATTGGAGGATTGGCAAAAGGGCACTTAACAAAAGAGGTTGATGCTCTTGGTGGTATTATGGCTCTTGGTGCTGATAAGACAGGAATACAATTTAAGATACTAAACGCCTCCAAAGGTCCAGCAGTTAGAGGTAGTAGAGTTCAAATAGATATGGATAGATATAAAAATTATATAAAAAATATATGCCTAAGTACACAAAATCTGGATGTCAAACAGGAGATAGCCAACCAAATACTATTAAAAGATAACTCTGTTGATGGTGTTATAACTCATCTACAAAATAGATACTATGCAAAAAAGATCATTCTAAGCTCTGGAACTTTTTTAAAAGGGTTAATTCATGTAGGAGAGTTTACAAAAAAAGCTGGAAGATTTAGCGAATTTGCCTCTTATAGTTTAAGTGATAGTTTAAAAGAGATTGGATTAGAGCTTTCGAGATTAAAAACTGGAACTTGCCCTAGAATCGATTCTAAGAGTATAAACTTTTCAAATTTTGAAATTCAACATGGAGATGATAAACCAACACCATTTAGCTTTAGAACAGACAAAGAGAGTTTTAATCCAACTCAACTGCCATGTTTAATCGCCTATACAAACCCAACAACTCATAAAATCATAGAAAAAAATTTTCATAGAGCTCCAATGTTTACAGGACAAATTGAAGGAGTTGGTCCTAGATATTGTCCAAGTATTGAAGATAAGATAAATCGTTTCAAAGATAGAGATAGACATCAGCTTTTTTTAGAGCCTCAAACATCAGATGCAAATGAGTATTATATAAATGGTCTTACAACTTCACTTCCACCAGATGTTCAGTTAGATGTTATTCACTCCATAAAAGGCTTAGAAAATGCCAAAATTACAAGATATGGCTATGCAATAGAGTATGATTATGTAAATCCAACTCAAATTAAGCACACACTTGAGACAAAAGTTATAAATGGACTCTATCTAGCTGGTCAAATAAATGGTACAACAGGTTATGAAGAAGCAGCAGCACAAGGATTAATGGCTGGTATAAATGCCTCTTTGGCAATTGATCAAAAAGAGCCTTTTATTCTTAAAAGAAGTGAAGCTTATATAGGAGTTATGATAGATGATTTGGTTACTAAAGGCACAAATGAGCCATATAGAATGTTTACAAGTAGAGCTGAGTATAGACTGCTCTTAAGAGAAGATAATGCCGACTTGAGATTGATGCCATATGGATATAAGTTTGGATTAATTGATGATACAACTCATAAAAAGATGCTAACAAAATCCTATGAGTTGCATAAAGGTATCAGATATTTAGAAAATAACTATTTAACACCTTCTAAAGAGAACTTAGAACTTCTAAGAGATAACCATGAAGAGAAAATCACCGATAAAGTGCTACTTAAAAATATAGTGGGAAGAAAAAGTTTTACTATTGAAAAGTTGGATATTTTTGCAAAAGAGTTAAAAGATTTTTCTCATGAATCAAAAGAGCAGATTTTAATAGAGGCAAAATATGCTCACTATATAGATAAACAAAAACGACAAATTAATAAAATGCAAAATATGTTAAAGATAAAAATACCACAAAATTTAGAGTTTGAAAAAATTTCTGGATTGAGTAATGAAATAGTAGAAAAACTAAATACTTTTAATCCCCCTACCCTATTTGCAGCAAGTCAAATTAGTGGAATTACTCCTGCAGCATTAGATGTTTTACAAATTTATATCAAAGCTATTTCTCAAAAGTAACTAATACACTTTAGTCAAAATTGTATAAATAACAAATTTTGAATACAATATTTTATTGTAGAATTTAGATTTAATTAAATTAAGCAAAAAAAAATTCAAACAGCAGACTCTTTAAAGA
>JALWLB010000138.1 GCA_027081145.1 Campylobacterales bacterium | reverse complement strand
GAATAAAACATGATAATATCTTCCCAATTGATGCAATATTGGAGATGATAAGATATAAAAAGATTGATACTAATAAGGTTGAGAATCTATCTGTAGCAGTTTCAACCAAAATGGTAAAAGATCTAATTTTTAATGAAAATATCTTTAAGATGAGTAAAAATTTAAGAGAGATGATAAAAAAAGATAAAAAAGATCTTTTTATAAAAGAGTTTGAAAAAGAGAAAAATAGATTAAACTCTTTAAATAAACTATCACTTATAAAAGAGTTTTTATCAAATAGATATGGAAGAGCATATCTATATCAAAAATTAATTGGTAAAAATTTACCACTCAAAGAGATTATACTAAAACATTTAAAAGATATTTTTAAAAATGCAAAGATAGATTTAAAATTTTATGAGCACCATTTGTGTCACGCTTATGCTACCTATTATACTTCAAGATTTAGTGATAGTTTAGTCTTTACATTTGATGGATATGGAGATGGGTATTTTTCTAAACTTTTTTTGGTAAAGCAAGGGGAGTTTAAAGAGATTGGCAAAAGTAAAAATGTTTTTGTTAAAAATTTAAAAAAATATGATTGTGCAGATAGTGGTTATGCTTCTATTGGAAATATATACTCCATCTTTACAAAACTTTTAGGATTTACTCCAAATGCAGATGAGGGTAAAGTAGAAGCTTTGGCAGCTTTTGGAGATCATAAAAACTTCTTATTTGATGATTTGAAATCTTCGATTAGTATCGATAAAGAGGCTTTATCTATAAATTTGGATGCTAAAATTTTAGATAAAATTTTTGAAGACTCTTATCTAAAAAATCTATTTTCATCTCTCACACGAGAAGATATAGCCTCATGTGTGCAAAGATTTACCGAAGATGTAGTGCTTGAGTATTTAAAAGTTGTTAAAGAAAAATATAATATCTCAAATCTTGCATTGGCTGGTGGAGTTAGTGCAAATGTGATTATGAATATGAAAATTTTTGAAAAACTTTATAAAAATATCCATATAACTCCAGCAATGGGGGATGATGGTATATCTCAAGGAGCATTAGCTTTGATACATCTTGAAAAAAATAGAGATTTAAAAAAAGAGTTTAAATTTCCAACTATGCCATATTTTGGCTCTTCATTTAGCAAAGATGAAATTAAAAAATCACTTGATAATTTTGGATTAAGTTATGAGTATCTTGGAGATAAAGCTTATAAAATAGCTGCCAAAATGATAGTAGATGGAAAAATTGGAGCACTATTTTCCAATAGAGCCGAATTTGGACCACGAGCACTTGGAAATAGAAGTATAATAGCTGATGTTAGAGATAAAAATATTCAAAAGACTATAAACAAAAGCATAAAAAACAGACCTCTTTTTCAACCATTTTGTCCATCTATTTTGATTGATGAAAAAGATAGACTTTTTGAAAACTCTTATGATAATAAACATATGACAATAGCATTTAAGCTAAAAGAGGAGTTTAAAGATAAAATTCCTGGTGCAATTCATATAGATTTGAGTGCAAGAGTACAATTTGTCTCAAAAGAGGATAATTTAAATTACTACAATTTAATCAACGAAGTAAAAAATTTAACAAATTTTGGAGTGATTATCAATACTTCATTTAATAAACATGGACGAACTATGGTTTTAACTCCATCTCAAGCTTGTACAGACTTTATAGATACAAATCTTGACTTTATGGTTATGGATGGTTTTTTAATCTTAAGGTAATTTAAGCATTTTTTTTGTAAAATCCGCAAAAAGCAAGGAAAAGATACATGAAAAGAACATTTCAGCCACACAACACCCCAAGAAAAAGAACACACGGTTTTAGAGTTAGAATGAAAACTAAAAATGGAAGAAGAATTATCAATAGAAGAAGAGCAAAAGGTAGAAAGAGATTAGCTGCTTAAAAGGCTTTGAGAGTATAAAAAAATCAAAAGATTTTGCATTTTTTTACAATAACTCAAAAAAAAAGCATTTAAGCTCGATCATAATTTTTTACTATAAATCCAACAAAAGAGAGGTTGGATTTACTGCAAGTAAAAAAGTTGGCAATGCAGTCAAAAGAAATTTTGCTAAACGAAGAATGAGATCACTATTTATCTCTTTGGCAGATAAAATTCAAAATGGTAGCTTTATTTTTGTTGCAAAAAGTGCTATTTTAGATATAGATTTTATGAAATTAAAAAATGAAACTCTTTATGCTCTTAAAAAACTAGATGCAATAAAATGAAACAAATCGCTTTATGGTTTTTGAAAATTTATCAAAAATTCTTCACACTTTTTGGATATGGAAGTTGTAGATATTATCCAACTTGCTCAGAGTATTCAAAGTGGCAATTTCAAACCAATAACCCATTTAAAGCTCTAATACTCTCTATACTAAGAGTTTTAAAGTGTAACCAACTATTTGCTGGAGGAATTGATTATCCAGTAATTAAAAAAAAATTAAATAAAAAAAGAGTTTGTTTAACTGATAAAAAACGAAGAGAAATTACTATAAAATTTTGGCTTATTAAAAAAGATGAAAATAGTTTTTATGTGATTAAAAATTTTGACAAAGGAAAAAAGTGATAGACAATTTAACAACCCAACAAAGAATGATATTAGCAATTGCTTTGAGTTTTATATTTTTTGTGATTTATGATCTTACAATGCCAAAACAAAGTCATGTAGCACAAGATCAAAAAGTCATAAAAGATATTTCAGCAAATTCAAATAGTGAAATCAATAGTACAATTATGGCTCCCGCAACTACAACAGCACCGGCAACACAAACTTCAGCTCCAGTT
>JALWLB010000137.1 GCA_027081145.1 Campylobacterales bacterium | reverse complement strand
CTCCTGAAGCAAAAGATTTTTCTGTCAAAATTGAGGGTAATTGTGATGAGTGGGGAACTGATGAGTATAACTATGCACTTGGATTAAAAAGAGCTAAAAGTGTTAAAGATGCTTTGGTTGCTTTAGGCGTTAGTGCTGATAGAATGAGTCTTGTTAGTTATGGTGAGAGTAAACCTATCTGTTTTGAGAAAAATGAGGCTTGTTGGCAAAAAAACAGAAGAGTTGACTTTAAACTTTTACCATAAATAAGAATAGATGAAAAACAGTATAATTTTTTTAACACTATCTTTTGCACCATTTATGTTGGCTCTCTCTGAGCCATCTGTGTTAGGTAGTGGTGATTTAACAAACGAAAATAAAATAAATAAAGCTGTTATAAACAATAAGTTACAAATATCAAGACAAAATATTCAAATCAATGAGTTAAAAGAGAGTATTGAGGGTTTACGAAGTGTTGTTGATTCGCTTAGTTTAAAGATTGGTCAAATTGGTCAGCAAGTAAACTATAAAGATGCAAATACGATAGAGCAGAGTGCAAAAAGATTAAAAGATCTTGAAATTAAAGTAGATAAATTAGAGCAAATTCAAATTCAAAACTATCAAAAAATAGAAGAGGTTTTAAAAAATTTAAGTGCAATAATCGATAAGATAAATGCTTCTTATGTCTCTAAAGATGAAGTTGCGACTTTAAATAAATTTGCAACTAAATCAACGACAAAAGTAAAAACAAAATCAAATGCACAACTACTCAAAGATGCAATAGCACTCTATAGAAAAAAGGAGTATTCAAAAGCTAGAGATATCTTTTTGACTCTTGCAAAAACAAAAACTTACAAACCTGCCCAAGTTCACTACTATTTGGGCGAAATTGCTTACTATCAAAAAAGGGATAGTGAAGCTATAGTATATTTTAAAAAAAGTGTATCATTTTATGATAAAGCCTCATATATGCCTACACTTTTGTTACATACGGCAGTTTCGTTTAAAAGATTAAACGATAAGAGTAATGCTAAAAAATTTTTCACGCTATTGATTGAGAATTATCCAGATAGTGATCAAGCAAAAATTGCTAGAAAAAATTTAGCCAAATTTAATTAAAGGAAAAAGATGCAAAATAGAGTATTCTCAATCGAATATAAATTAACAGAAGCTGGATCTGATAAGGTTATCGATTCAAATGCACCAGAGGCACCATTAACTTTTATAAGTGGTTTAGGTCATATCATACCAGGTCTTGAGAGAGAGCTTTTAAAACTATCAAAAGGTGATAGTACAAATATAGAGGTAAAATCAGAAGATGCATATGGTCCAAGAGATCCAAATGCAACAAATAAGCTTCCAAGAGAGCAATTTGCTGGATTGGAGTTAGAAAAAGGTTTAACTCTTTATGGTCAAAGTGAAGATGGATCAACTGTTAGTGTAGTTGTTATAGATTTTGATGATGATAGTGTTACGGTTGATTATAATCACCCTTTAGCTGGAAAAGATTTAAATTTTTGGGTAAATGTTCTTGATGTTAGAGATGCTACCAAAGAGGAGATTGAAAGTGGTCAAGTTGGAGGAGTTCATGGTAATGGAAGTTGTGGTAGTGGATGTGGTTGTTCTTAAATAAGGGTTTTTAGTATGAAAAAAATTGCATTTATCTTTCCAGGTCAAGGTTCACAATTTGTTGGTATGGGAGAAGATTTTTATAATAGTAATCATGTAGCCAAAGAGATGTTTGAAAAAGCTAGTGATACTTTAAAGATTGATATGAAAGATCTGCTTTTTAAAGAGAACTCCAATTTAGAAAAAACTCAATTTGCTCAACCAGCAATTTTGTTAGTAAGTGCTATTGCTCATAAACTTTTTGAAGATGAGATGAATATCAAGCCTATATTTGCTCTTGGGCACTCTTTGGGTGAATTTAGTGCAAACTATGCTACAAAATCACTAAGTTTTGAAGATGCTTTAACGCTTGTGCACAATAGAGGCAAATTGATGCAACAAGCTTGTGAGGGTAAAGATGCTGGTATGATGGCACTTATTGGGCTTAGTGATGAAGTGGTTGAATCCATTTGTAAACAAGCTCAAAAAGAGTCTTATGAAGTTTATCCGGCAAATTATAATAGCAATGGTCAAATTGTTATTGCTGGTAAGAGGAGTGATTTAAAAGCACTTGAGTCAACATTTAAAGAAAATGGTGCAAAAAGGGCACTTTTATTAAATATGTCAGTAGCTAGTCACTGTCCACTTTTAGAATCGGCAAAAGAGCCTTTAAGAGAGATTTTAAATCAGAAGCTAAATGATGAGTTTTTATTTGATATAGTATCAAATGTTACAGCCCAAAAATATAATACCAAAGATGATGCCATAAAACTTTTGAGTGATCAATTAACAAAGCCAGTTTTATATAAACAATCGATCGAAAAATTTGATAATGAGATTGAACTGTATATCGAATTTGGTGCAAATGTGTTAAAAGGATTAAATAGAAGAAATACGACAAAACCAACTCTTTGTATTACTGATATACAAACTTTAGAGAAGGCATTTGAGCAAATTCAATAAAATGCTCACGATTTTTGATAGCATCAGAAATAAAGACAAAAATCGTAAGTGTTTTATCTCTTGCCCGTCAGGGCAAAGCTTTAGTGATAGGAATTTTTGTTGGAATTTACTTCCAACAAAAAGGAGATAATTACATGATAAAACACTGTATGATTTTTGATAGCATTGGAAATAAAGACAAAAATCGTAAGTGTTTTATCTCTTGCCCGTCAGGGCAAAGCTTTAGTGATAGGAATTTTTGTTGGAATTTACTTCCAACAAAAAGGAGATAATTACATGATAAAACACTGTATGA
>JALWLB010000136.1 GCA_027081145.1 Campylobacterales bacterium | reverse complement strand
TGATCATAAGGGGTGACTACATGATCAATTGGTGTACTCATGATGGTGCACTAAGTGATATAGAGGTCGAATATGAAGAAGAGAATGGAAAACTGTATCATATAAAATATCCTCTTAGTGATAATAGCGGTGAAGTTATAGTAGCAACAACTAGACCTGAAACTTACTTTGGTGATAGTGCTGTGATGGTTCATCCAGATGATGATAGATATAAAGATATAGTTGGCAAGTGTGTAAAACTTCCATTAATTGATAAAGAGATAAAAATTATCACTGATGAATTTGTAGATATGAGTTTTGGAACTGGTGTTGTAAAAGTAACTCCTGCTCATGATCAAAACGATTATGAAGTTGGCAAAAGACACAATTTGGAATTTATCACAATATTTGATGAAAAAGGTATCTTAAATGATAAATGTGGTGAATTTAAAGGGCTTGAGAGATTAGAAGCAAGAGAGATTATAGTAAAAAGATTAAAAGATGAAGGCTTTATAGAAAAAATCGAAGAGCACAACCATCAAGTTGGACACTGCTATAGATGTAAAAATGTGGTTGAGCCATATATCTCAAAGCAGTGGTTTGTAAAAAAAGAGATCGCAACTAAAGCTATCAAAAAGGTAAATGAAGGCAAAGCAAAATTTTATCCATCACACTGGATAAATAGTTACAACGCTTGGATGAGTGAGCTTAGAGATTGGTGTATTAGCAGACAGCTTTGGTGGGGACATCAAATACCTGTTTTTTATTGTAAAGATTGCTCTTATGAGTGGGCTAGTGAAGTTGATGAGATATCATGTAGCAAGTGCAGTAGTAAAAATATCTATCAAGATCCTGATGTGTTAGATACTTGGTTTAGCTCAGCTTTATGGCCATTTTCTACTCTTGGGTGGGGAAATGGTGAAGTATTTAAAGATAAAAAGTGGTTTGATAACGATTTAAAAGAGTTTTATCCAAATGATCTACTGATTACTGGATTTGATATACTCTTCTTTTGGGTTGCAAGAATGATCATCATGGGAGAACATTTTCAAAAAGAGTTACCATTTTCAAAGATATATCTTCATGCACTCGTTAAAGATGAACATGGTCAAAAGATGAGTAAATCCAAAGGAAATGTAATAGATCCTCTAACAACTATAAAAGAGTTTAACGCTGATACTCTAAGATTTACTCTAGCAGCATTGGCTATACAAGGAAGAGATATAAAACTCTCTCATGAGAGATTAGCCCAATATAGAAATTTCACAAACAAACTCTATAATGCTTCAAAATTTTTATTGCTTCATCAAGACTCTTTTAAAGATTTAAAAGATATTCAAATAAGTACCAAACTTGGTATCTATATGCAAAGCAGACTCTCAAAAACTATAAAAGATGTTAGAGAAAATTTAGATAACTATAGATTTAATGACTCAGCCATGATTCTTTATAAGTTTTTTTGGGGAGAGTTTTGTGATTGGGGGATTGAGCTTAGCAAAGCAGATAAAGATAGCATAAATGAGCTTGGATCGATCTACAAAGAGGCTTTAAAACTTCTTCATCCATTTATGCCTTTTATTAGTGAGTATCTGTATCACCAACTCTCAAATACAACTTTAGATGAGAGTGAATCGATCATGATACAAGAGTATCCAACACTAACTTTTGAAGATAGTGAAGTTACAAAACTATTTTCATTAGTGATTGAGTCAATCGTAAGTATAAGAAGAGCAAAAGCAACGATAGATCTTGCAAATCAAACTATAGAGTTGGCTTATATTAAATTAAATGATGATATTGATCTAAGTAGTGGAATTAAATATATCCAAAAATTGGCAAAAGTTCAAAAAGTAGAGATTATAAAAACAAAAAAACAAAATTGCATAACAGATGTTAGTGATCATCTTGAAAGCCTATTGCCTCTTTCAAATGTTGATTTAGAACCAATTATCAAAAGATTAAACTCTCAAAAAGCAAAATTGGAAAAAGAGATAGAAAAATTAACCAAAATGTTATCAAATGAAAATTTTGTTAAAAATGCCCCACCAGAGGTGGTAGAGCAAAATCAACTCTTGCTAACAAGTGCAAAAGAAAAACTTATAAAAATTGAGGCTGAATTGGATCTATTAAAATAGTCCAGCCTCAATAGCCCCATATCCACCTGTTAAAACTTCTGGATTTTCAATTCCAAAAACTTTATATATAGTAGATGCTACACTTAATGGCTCAAACTGATAACTATCTTGTTTTGGTCTTAAAAAGAGCCTATTTGGCTTGTTTGGATTATAAAGCTTTGTCTCCCCTACAACTCCTACATGATTAAAATAGTCACTTCCACCTAAAATATATACATTTTGATTATTTCCATGATCCCAACCAAAACCGTTATTTAAATTTACATTTCTACCAAAATCACCAAATACTATAATAGAGATTTTATTATCTTTTTTCTCTGCTTTTAAATGTGTTATTGCTGAATTTAGTGCTGAAAAAAGTTTTTTCATTCTTGTTAAATACTTTTTTGCATCATTATGTTCATCCCAACCACCAAGACCACCACTACCAAGAGATAATATTTTTGTATCTGGATTTGAAGATAAGATTTTGATAGCAGTTTGTAATTTATTTGCAAAAATATTATTTTCTGGGTAACTTACACCATCTGGAAGAGGTTTATCTTTAATCGATTTTATAAAATCCGACAAAGGTGCTCTTTTTGAAAAGGCCTCTTTTATGGGTGAATCAATATTTATAGATTGTGCTAAATTATCCATTTTTTGGTGCAATGATGCTTTTGTTGTTAAATGATAATCTTTAATTTGCCTCTCTTTAGATGTATAATAAAACCATCTATTTTCACTCTCTCTTTTATAAGGATTATTTAATTTTTCATCAAGTGCAACTGGTTTTAAATAGGCTTTAATATTGAAGTTTTCTCTTGCAAAAAAAGCACTTTCACCCTCCATAGTTACAAAAGGTAATACACTATTTTGATCTATAACGCCATTTTGCTGTAAAATTTGAGCCAACTTTGTAAAAATCCCATCTCCATCTTCTTTAAATTCACCTCTTAAATTTTGTGCCACACATTTTCCATGAGCTTTATTGTTTGTTTTTTCTCTTTGGATTGAGTAGCATGTTCTAAAAATATTTAAATCTCTACTTGAGATTAAATCTTCCATAATATCCCCACCAGCTTCAGCCCAAAAGTTATTTGCCGTTTTTGTTATCGTGCCAAAATAGCTATTATAACTATTTAAAGAGGCTTTCTCTATCTCTTCAAAATTGGTTAAATTTCCAGCCAATTCACTAGGACCACCATAAAGAAATATCATAATAACTTGTGCTGAGTTATTATGATAAGTGTTTGCATTAAATCTTACTTTTGATATATCAACACTTGCTCTTAATGGTATATTTTGGGTCATAATTGCAGTTGCACCAATGATTGATAGTTTTAAAAAATCTCTTCTTTTCATTGTCTTACCTTCTTGTATTGATATAATTCACTAAGCCTTGATATATAATCTAATATTATAATTGCTACATACTCTCTATTTTTTAACTTTTTCAAATCAAATGATGAAGCAGCATATTTACTTTTATCACTACTTAATATATGTGCTTTAAAAAGCTCTAGTTCATTCTGTTTTGCTTTTCTTGAAATGGTTGTTTCAAATAGATAATTTATAAAAGATTCAAGCGAAGCTTCTGGACTATTTTCAAAAAATTCAAACTTATCATCAGATATAAACTCTTGTCGCCAACCTTGTGAATCCCATGCCAAATAGTTATCAAGCTTTTTACTATTTACAGCTCTTATCATAACCTTTTCACGAATAAATTTATGATAGTTCATAAATGAGAGAGTATCAAGAGGTACCCTTTTTAATTTACCAAGTTTATATCTCATTGTTGCTTGATTCATAGCATCTAATGCCTTTTTAAAATTATAAAAACTATATTTATAGTGTTTATAGCTCATCTTTTTAATTAGTGAATAAAATAACTCTTCAGCACTTTTTTCTCGATTGCTATCAAATAAAAATGCTTTTGAAAATAGAAGTTGTACAAAAATATCTTGCCAAGTTTGAGGATTGCTCTTTATAACTGCATCTATAATCTGCTTTTTTCTATTTTGATTCACACTTGTAAATAGATAATCAACTACTCTTGTTACAACTCCTATTTGTAAATCTTTTGATTTTGCCAACTCTCTATAAAAGTCCTCTCCAGTATAGATAACAGTATTAAACATTTTAAGAGGTTTTGTATTTTCATTTAGTCCTATTACCAAAGTATCATTATCTAAATCAAGTTTCCAATTTTGTAAAGCAGTAGCAGCTATTGGAACCAATTTATCATCAAAATTTAGTGCAAAGATTTCAAGCATCTCTCTACCATTATCTTCAGGGGATCTAAATCTTCTCCAATTATCATTACTCATCATATGCAAATATGTTGTATAACTGATGGTTGATTCATCTTGAATATCTCTTACAAGTGCACTATAGACTCTCTCTATATTTGGTTCAGCTGAACTTGGAAGCTCATATGCTGGAGAGAACATAATAGTTTGAGTTAATATATATGACATCCAATTCTCAAAGTAGTATTTATCTAAATATTTGAGCATATAAAATCTTGCAAGAATTTTATTTACCTCATCATTTGCATATTTGGATTGAAAAAATAGATCTTTATCTAAAAGAGTCTCTTCTATACTAGCTCTATCATTTGTATTTTTACGAATTTGATCTTGAATGGTAGATATAAAATCCCCTCTATTAATTCTCTCTTTTAGCTTAGGTAGTGGATATCCAAAAAACATAGCCGATAACAATTTATTAGCAACTATCAGTTTTTTCTCATTTGATAGAGCATTAAATATTGTATCATCAACCTGAGCAAGTTTATATTCACTTACACTCATACTTTTAGCATACAATCTTAAACCTTTGTAAGTTTGTAAATATTTTGGATCAGTTTTTTTGATTGGTTTTTGATTCTCTGGTTTATCTATGGGAGTTTGTACATTTCTATCTAAAGAGTCTTGATTTTTTTCAGCCTCTCGAACACTGCTACCACATCCAACTAGTATAAACATAAGAGCAATTAGTACAATTTTTTTCATATTTTATCCACCTTGATAAAGCTATATAGAGTAATTATCGGCTATAGTAAATATAACTTAACTTTTATCAAGAAAATTTAATAAAAAAGTAACTTTAGTTATAAATAGGCAGAGTATAATTAACACTAAATAGTAAATTTATAACTTATGATTTTTTGGAAAATCAAAAAAGATCAACTCTCCACCACCAGCACTAATATATGACCAACTATCAACACTAACCCTTATATGTGCGATTGAACAAGTTGGCATATTATAGATATTCTCTTTGCTCAAAGAGTTCACAAAATCGGTAATACCATTATTGTGAGAGACAATCATAACTGAGTTTATATTATCATGTAGGTTATCTATTACATGATAAAATCCTCTTACATCTGCTAAATATAAAGAGTTTTCATAAACAATTTTTTCTTCTTTATAGCCAATCTTTTTAGCAATTTTTTCGGCTGTAAGTTTTGCTCTAAGTGCTGGTGAGCTTAATAATAGATCTGGAAGTATCGATTTTTGTTTTAAAACTTCTCCCATTAAAGGAGCATCAATTAAACCTCTTTTATTTAAACCTCTTTCAAAATCACTCACACCATTACTCCAATCAGACTTTGCATGTCTTATCATGTAGATATCTTTCACTTTTGTAGCTCCCTTTTAGTATAAATTCCTTCCAGTTTTTTAAGCTCATTCACACGATTTATAAGATTTCCTTTACCGCTTGAGAGTTTTTTATAAGCTTCATCATAACTTTTTGAAGCTTTATCTATATGATCTTTGGCTTGTTGTAAATCATCTATAAACGAAACAAATTTATCATGTAAACTTGCCGCTTTTTTGGCAATTAATTTTGCATTTTGATTTAAATATTGATTTCTCCAAATATTCTCAATGGTTCTTAAAGTAGCCAATAGAGTTGAAGGAGATACAATAATAATATTTTGTTCATACGCTCTTTGAAATAGATCTCTATCAGAGTTGATCGCTTGTAAAAAAGCACCCTCAATTGGTATAAACATCAAAACAAAATCCAAACTCTCAATTTTTAAAAGTTTTTCATAATTTTTTAAACTTAAAGTTTTTATATGAAGATTTATAGAGTTTATATGATCTTTTAAAAACTTCTCTTTTTCTATTTTATCCTCTTCATTATAGTAAGCTTCATAAGCTTTTAGTGAAACTTTTGAATCTATTATGATATCTTTATTGTTAGGAAGATGCACTATCACATCTGGTCTATAAATTTTACTCTCCTCTTCTTTTGATAAACTCTTTTGAGTTACATACTCTCTTCCCTCTTTTAAACCAGAGTCTTCTAAAACTTTTTGTAGTATAAACTCTCCCCATACCCCTTGAGTCTTATTTTCACCCTTGAGTGCATTTGCAAGATTAGTTGCATCATTTGAGAGTTGCTGGTTTAACTCTTTTAATTTTTTAATTTCATAAGTCAAAGAGTATCTTTGGAGTGAATCTTTTTCATAAGCTTGTTGTATAGTTGTATAAAAATCTTTTATCTGCTCTTTAAATGGATTTATGATTGAATTTATATTATGCATACTTTGAGCTGTAAATCTCTGATTATTTTGTTCAAAAACTCTATTTGCTAAATTTTCAAATTCAGATTTTAAATCATCTTTCGATTTTTGAATAAACTCCATTTGAAAATTTAAACTCTCTAACTTCTCATTTAGTTTTACGGAATCTAATTTAAGATTATAGATAGTTTGCTCTTTTTGAGCCAATTCTTGATTTTTTATCTCTAATTGTTCTTTTAACTCTTTTAGTAAATTTTCACACCTATTTTGAAATGCTCTTAATTTATTATCATGTAAGAGCCAAAAACCTATCATAGATGATAGTAGTGTAAAAACGATGGCTATTGCTATATTTAATATTTCACTATTTTCAATCATTACATGATTGTATCAAAAAGGCCAAATATTTTCAACCAATTTTGAACCCCATGGTTTTGTGGTTGCTTGTTGAATATCTCCTTGAGTCTCATAAAGTATCTTTGCATCTGCAATATATTTTGAATTTATTGTATTTGATTGATCAATATCGTATGGTCGAATCACTCCACTAATTTTTGCAATCTGTTTTGTACCATTTAGTAAAAGTTCTCTACTACCTTCAATAAAATAGTTTCCATTATTTAAGATTTTGATAACTCTTGCTGTTATAGTTGTTGTAAATTTCTCATTTCTTGAGTTAATTCCACTTGCATTAAAACTACTCTTTGATCCAGTTTTAAAACTTAGATTTGTTAATGGATTAACTTTATTTGCAAATGTTTGTGCTATACCACTTCCACCACTTAAAACTCCACCACCCAATTCATTTTGTGAATTGTCTATAATTTTTTTATTTCCTTGTGAAGATTGAAAAGTTTTTTCATCTATAATTACTGTTACTATATCATTAACTCTCATAGCTTTTCTATCTGAAAATAGTGGATTATCTCCTCTTCCAAATACACTACCATCATTTGAAAAGTTTTTTTTCTCAATTTTTGGAGGTAACTCTTGCACATATCGTGGAGCTTTAAAATTAATTTCTGGCTCAACTTGATGAGCAGCACAACCAAAAAATAGTAAATTAAATAAAGAGAGTAAAATGGTACTTTTTTTCAAGATAGATCCTAAATAGTTTTTGATACAATAGGAGCAAATTTTATTCCACAAGGAGATATGATGAGTGTTAAAGAGAGATTAAAGAGTGATCTTATAAAAGCTATGAAAGAAAAAGATACCTTTAAAAGAGAGAGTTTAAGGTTTTTAATGAGTGCTATTAAACAGGTTGAAGTTGATCAAAGAGTTGAATTAAATGATGATGATATATATAAGATTATACAAAAATCGATAAAACAGAGATTAGATGCCGCTAAACAATACAAAGAGGCAAACAGAGATGAACTACATGATAAAGAGATCAAAGAGGCTGAGATTTTACAAACATACTTACCTAAACAGTTAAATGATAAAGAAATTGAAGATATTTTAAAAAATATTATAGATGAAATTGGTGCAACATCAATGAAAGATATGGGAAAGGTTATGAAAATAGCAACCAAAAAAATGAGCTCTTTGGCCGATAGCAAACGGATAAGTCAAATTGTAAAACAATTATTAAGTTAAAATAAACTCCCATAGTTAATAAAACTTTATTATAAGCTTTTTAATAGATTTTCAGAATAATTAAACTGATTTAATTTACAAAAGGAGAATTAGGATGAATGTCTTATTAAAAAAGAGCATGCCTTTATTAGCAGCCTCTTTAGTTGCAATAGGAATTAATGGTTGTGCATATAAAGAGTATAGCGGGGAGAGTAGCACATCTAGTTATGAGTGTAAAACTATTAGTGCATGTTCAAAACTATTAAGCGATAATAAAAGTGAGTTAAGTGCAGCTCAGGCAAAATTAAATGCTCAAAATCAAAAAATAGCAGATCTTAAAAGATTGCTAGAACAAGCAAAAGCTAACAAGAATGTAAAAGTTGTTGAGAAAGTTGTTACAAAAACGGTTCCTGCACCTACAACTAGTGCTACTTCAACTTTGTATCCACCAAATGCTAAACCGGGTGAATGTTATGCAAGAGTATTAATTCCTGCAAAATATACAACAAAAAAAGAGAAAGTATTGGTAAGAGAAGCGAGTGAAAAGTTAGAAGTAATTCCGGCAAAATATAAATGGGTAACAAAAAAGGTATTGGTAAAAGAGGCTAGTACAAAATTGGTTACAATTCCACCAGTATATGAAACGGTAACTGAGAAACTATTGGTAAAACCTGCTAGTGAAAAAATTGTTACAATTCCAGCAGTTTATGAAACAGTAACTGAAAAGGTATTGGTAAAACCTGCTCAAACTGTATGGAAAAAGGGTCGTGGACCAATTGAAAAAGTTGATGGTAGCACTGGTGAAATTATGTGTTTAGTTGAAGTACCAGCAGTTTATAAAACTATTACAAAAAGAGTTTTAAAAACTCCAGCTAGAACAAAAACTATTCCAGTTCCTGCAGTCTATAAAAAAGTTACAAAAAGGGTTGTAAAAACTCCAGCTAGAACAAAAACTATTCCAGTTCCTGCAGTCTATAAAACTGTAAGAGTAAAAGAGCTAGTAACTCCAGCAACTGTAAGAAAAGTACCAATTCCAGCAAAATATCAAACTATCACCAAAAGGGTTAAAGTTAGCGATGCAACACTTAAATGGACACCAATTTTATGTAAAACAAACTTTAGTGTAGATTTGATTAAAAAACTTCAAAGAGCATTAGCAAAAAGAGGATTTAACCCAGGTCCAATTGACGGAGTTTATGGCTGGAGAACAAAAGCGGCAGTAAATAAATTTCAAAAAGCAAACTCACTCTCAACTGGAGCTTTAACAATAGAGACTTTAAATGCACTTGGTGTAAAATAAAAGCTATCTAACAATTTGGTGAGCCATAACGGCTCACCAAACTATTTTTTAACTGCATCTATAACTGTACTAGCTTTTCCATCTGTTACTTTATTGGCAACATCTGTTGCACGTTTTATGGCTTTATCTTTTGCCTCTTCTTTTACTTCATCAACCTTTTTGCTAACCACATCTTTTACTGACTCTTTAGTAGATGTTTTATCTTTTGTAGAAACAACATCTTTTGCACTTTTTACGACATCTTTTGCTTTTGTAGCAACATCTTTTGCTTCAGCACTTACAGCTTCAGCCTTTTTTGCACTCTCTGTTGCAACTTTAGCATCACTCGCTTTTGTGCAACCAGTTGATGAAATAATTGCAAATGCAACTATTGAACCTAAGATAACTTTTTTCATATCTTCTCCTTAAAAAAATTATAATATACATTGATATTCTAACTTAACTTATAAAGATATGAAATAAATTGTACTATTTAGTTGTTTTTTTAAAGATCTTGCTCAATAACCTCTTGAAATTTATTAAAATAGATATCTTTTAATATACTTAAATCATACTCAATATCATTTAGTTTAAATATCTCTCCACCAGTTATGCCGATACGATCTATTGGGATATTTAACTCTTTAGATAAGTTGATCACTTTATCAATACTCTCTTTTTCTATCTCAATAATTGCTCTTGAGTTACTCTCACTAAATATATCTGCACTATTTTTTAACCTTACTCCAGCGACAATACCTTTATTAGCTAAAACTGACATCTTTGCCAAAGTTATAGCAACTCCACCAACTCCTACACCTTTTGCACTCAAAATCATATCACTACTATTTAATTTTGTTATAAATTCCCAAAGAGCTAACTCTTTTTGATAATCTATCTCAGGCATAACACCTACAACCTTATCATGTAGCTCTTTAAAATACAAACTTCCACCAAATTCGCTCTTAGTTTCACCAACCAAAAGCACTAGAGTATTCTCTTTTTGAAAAAAGTTTGGTATGATCTTATCTGAGTTTTCACTAACACCAACCATAACAACAGTTGGTGTAGGAAATATTCCAATAGAGTCTGTTTCATTATATAAAGAGACATTTCCACTTACTACTGGAGTATTTAAATTTTTACATGCCTCTTTAATTCCTTCACACCCTTTTGCAAATTGCCACATGATTTCAGGATTTTGAGGATTTCCGTAATTTAAACAATCTGTAATAGCCTTAGGGGTAGCTCCACTCATAACAACATCTCTTCCACTAACTAAAACTGCTGATGCTGCACCATTTTTAGGATCAATATAACAGTATCTTGGATTACATTTACTGCTCATTGATATAGCAATATTGCTATCTTTGACTCTTATAACACTAGCATCGAGTGTACCTGGAGCTTTTATGGTATTTGTTTGTACCATAGAGTCATACTGCTCATAAATCCATGATTTATTTACAACCTCAAGTGATGAAAATAGTTTTATAAATGCTTTTTGATTTTCAATTTGTTTAAAACTATCAAGAGTATAGTTTTTAATCTCTTTTAGATATGATGGTTTTTTGACTTTTCTATCTAAAACTGGAGCTTCATCACTAACTGGTTTAATTGGAATTTCACCTGCCAATTCACCATGCCAAAAAAGCTCCATTTTCCCACTATCTGTAACTTCGCCTATAACTGCTACATCCAAATCCCATTTGTGAAAAATTTCGATAATTTTATCTTCATACCCTTTTTTAGCACAAATTAGCATTCTCTCTTGAGATTCGCTTAACATAAACTCATATGCACTCATCCCCTCTTCTCTAGCTGGTACTTTATCAAGATACATTCTCATACCACTTCCACTCCTACTTGCCATCTCAAATGAGCTAGAGGTTAGTCCAGCAGCACCCATATCTTGAATACCAACTATATAGTCATGTTTAAAAAGCTCTAAACACGCTTCAAGTAAAAGCTTTTCAGTAAAAGGATCACCAACTTGTACAGTTGGTCTAAGAGATTTTGACTCTTCATTAAAGCTATCACTACTCATAACAGCTCCACCAAGTCCATCTCTTCCAGTTTTACTTCCTACATATATAACTGGATTTCCAACTCCTTCAGCCTTTGCATAAAATATTTCATCTTTTTTACAAATTCCAAGTGAAAATGCATTTACTAAGATATTGCCATTGTACGCTTCATCAAACGAAACCTCTCCTCCAATTGTAGGAACTCCCACACAATTACCATAATCACCAATTCCAGCAACCACGCCACGAACTAAATATCTTTGATGTGAGGAGGTTTTATTATCTTTTGTAATATCTCCAAATCTCAAAGCATTTAAATTTGCAACTGGTCTTGCCCCCATAGTAAAAATATCTCTCAAAATTCCCCCAACTCCAGTAGCTGCTCCTTGATAAGGTTCAATAAAAGATGGATGGTTGTGGCTTTCCATTTTAAATACAGCTGCTAAATCATCTCCTATATCTATAACTCCAGCATTTTCACCTGGACCTTGAATTACCCAAGGAGCATCAGTTGGAAAACCATTTAGATATTTTTTACTAGATTTATAAG
>JALWLB010000135.1 GCA_027081145.1 Campylobacterales bacterium | reverse complement strand
TTAATTTTTAAATCAATTTTTATTCCAATAAATAAGTCAAACTTTATAAAAAAAATTTACTTTAATATTTAATTATAGAAAAAATTGTATCTTTTTATTATTAAACTAAGTTGAAGTTTTAATAAGATTTACTAATAATTATTGAATATATTTAAAAAAGTAGAGTGCTGTGAAAATTTTATATTTTTATCTGCTCTTTGCAAACTATTTTTATGCTCATTATTCTAAATTTGTTACAATTTAGTATTAACTATTTTAGGTGAGTTTGGGGTATGGATAAAGAGAGTTTTTTTATTGCAAATTTTTCAAATAGATTTATAGGTGATGATGGAGCTGTTGTTAAAGATTTTGTATATTCAAACGATCTTTTTTGTGAAGATATCCACTTTAAAAGAGAGTGGATGAGTTTAAAAGAGATTGCCTATAAAGCTATGATTGTAAATATTTCAGATGCAATTGTGATGAATGCAAAGCCAAAATATGCCTTAATTGGTATCAAAATTCCTAAAAATTTTACAACCTTTGAGTTAAAAGAGTTATCAAGTGGTTTTTTAAAATGTGCAAAAGAGTTTAAAATAAAGATCATTGGTGGTGATACAGTAGCTGGAGATAAATTAGATATATCTATAACCCTAATTTCAAAATCTAAAAATCCAGTTTTTAGAAAAGGATTAAAAGTTGGAGATTTACTCGCTTATACAGGTAGTTTAGGAACTGTTATTAAAGATTTAAAAAAGCTTCAAAGAGGATTGAAAATTTATAAAAATTCAAAATTTATAAAACCAATTTTAAGAGATAACTTTTTTTATAAAGCTTCACCGTTGATAAATAGTGCACTTGATATCTCTGATGGTTTATATAAAGATCTATCTAGGCTTTCAAAACTAAATCATGTAGGTTTTGATTTTTTTCAAAAAATACCTAAAAGTGTAGCTCTTAGTGGTGAAGAGTATGAGATACTATTTTCATTTACTAAGAAAAACTTAGCTAAGATTAAATATATCTCAAGAGTTACAAAAACTCCTATCACCATATTTGCAAAAGCCAAAAGAGGTATATTTAGACCAATCTTAAAGGAACACCACTTTGAATAGACTTTTTTATCTAAAACACTCTGCTATTAATGTTTATTTTTCTAAAAATTCAAAAGATTTTATAGTAAGTGAAATACCTTTATACGATTTTAGTGGCGATGGAGAGCATTTGATACTAAAGGTGAGAAAAAAGAGTTTAACAACTTGGCAAATGTTACAAATTTTTAGTGAAGTTACTGGAATCAAAAAAAGAGAGTTTGGGTATGCAGGATTAAAAGATAAGGATGGATTAACTATCCAATATATCTCTATGCCAAAAATTTATGAAAAAAGGATAGAAAGTTTTTTACATGATAAGATTAAAATTTTAGAGAGTACCTATCATAAAAATAAGTTAAAAATTGGCCACTTAAGGGCAAATAGATTTTTTGTAAGATTAAAAAAAGTAAACGGGATTGATGCTAAAAAATTAAAAGAGGCACTAAAGAGTATAAAAACTTATGGATTGGCAAACTATTTTGGGTATCAAAGATTTGGAAAAAATAGAGATAATTTTTTAAGAGGTAAAGAGATATTAGAGTCTAAAGTCAAAGAGAAAAATAAAAGAGTTGAAAAGTTTTTAATTTCAGCCTATCAGAGTCATCTTTTTAATCTTTGGCTTAGCAAAAGAGTAAAAATCTCTAAATTAATAGACTCTTTTGAGGTGAATGAACTTAGTGAACTTTTATCTTTTCCAAAAGAGATTATTAAAAAGCTAAAGAGCCAAAAAAGTTTCTTTAAACTTCTTCCTGGAGATATGATGCATCACTACCCTTATGGAAAAGATTTTGTTTGTGAAAATTTAGATATTGAACAAGATCGTTTTTTTAAAAAAGAGATAACTCCAACAGGATTGCTTGTTGGTAAAAAAGCTCTAAAAGCTTATGGAATTGCTGCTGATATAGAGAGAGATTTTGAAAAAGAGTGTGAAGAGTTTTTGCAAAAAATGAATGGTACTAGACGGTTTGCTTGGATTTGGGCTGAAGATATTGAGTATAAATATATAGAGAGTGAAGCTTGGTTTGAATTAAGTTTTACACTGCCAAAAGGCTCATATGCGACTGTTTTACTAGAAGAGTTAACTCATCAAAAAGGATTTTAATGAAAGTTTTACTAATAAGTTTACTATTTTTAAATATACTTTTTTCAAAAGAGTTTGTAATTGATCAAAAAAAATATAATGATATTACAATTTCGACAAAGTTTTTTAAAAAGCACTCCAATCTTAGTCAAGTCTATATCGATAAAAGTATTTACTATATCAAAATGTATGAAAATTTAATAGGAGAGTTTCCATATAAAAACTTTACTATTATCGAAAGCAAAGAGCAAGTTGGCTACTCCATGCCAACATATACTGTTATTGGCGATAGATTATTGGATAAGCCATTTTTGATTGAGAGATCCTTGGGTCATGAGATTGTTCATCAATACTTTGGAGATAGTGTTTTTAATGATTTTGAAAAAGGAAATTGGGTTGAGGGAATTAGTACCTATTTGGCAGATGAGTATTATGAAGAGTTAAAACAAAAAGGGTATCTATATAGAAAAAATATTTTAAGGGATTATCAACTATTTGTAGATAAAAGTGCCCCTTTATTAAAAGATTTTCAAAAAAGAGTTGATAGAGCTAGTATGCTTGTTGGATACAATAGAGGAGCAAATGTTTTTCATACCATTAAACAAGAGTTGGGCAGTAAAAAGTTTTATAAGCTTTTAAAAGAGTTTTATAAAAAGTATAAATTTAAGTATGCCACATTTGATGATATCAAAAACCATTTTGGGGTTAATATCGATTTTTTGTTAAACAAAAGAGAGTTAATTGATCTAAATATTACCAATATGAATACCTTTTATGATAAGGGTAGTTATCATGTAGAGTTTAATATCAAT
>JALWLB010000134.1 GCA_027081145.1 Campylobacterales bacterium | reverse complement strand
TGATAAAGTAGTCCCTATTATTAAAAAAAGAGTTTTTGACTCTCCAAATAAAAAAAATGAAAAAGAGTTAGAGTTTATTTATGAGATGATAGGAGAGCCAAATGAAGCAGCACAAATATTTGAAACGCTTTATAAAAAATATAAAAAAGAGAGATACTTAAATATTGCTCTATATTTATATATGCAATCTGGAAATTTAAAAGATGCCAAAAAAATAGCAAAAATATTAAAAGATAAAGATATAAACTCTTTTGCACTCTCAAAATACTACTTTTTAAAAAAAGATCTCTTAAGTGCTTATAAAACTCTTTTAAAAATCAAAGATAAAAGTCTATATAAAAACATCACTTTTTTAGAGTATTTGAGTGATCTATCTACCTATTTTCATGATTTTAAAACAGCGGCATTTGCATCAAAAAGGTTATTTGAATTAGGTAAACTTAGAATTAATGATTATGAAGTTATTTTTGACTATTATCAAGGTATTGATAATAAACTTATAAAAAAAGTCTCTTTAGAAGCTTTTAAAAAGTATAAAAGAGGTCAATTTTTTTATAATTACGCCTATTTTGCACTTGAGTATAAACTATATAAAGATTTAGATCAATTTATCAAAACAATAAAAAATAGCAATTTGGAATATTTGCTAAAGAGTGATTCAAAATATTGGCTTATAATTGCTAAATTAAATGAGACCAATAATACTAAAAAATCAAAAGCTGCTTTAAAAAAAGCATTAAATTTATCTCCAAACTCACCACATATACTCTCATCTATCATTTGGATACTACTAGATAATGAAAACTATAAAGAGTTAAAAAAGATGATAGACTCTATTGATACTCATTTTCTTAACGATAGTGAACTTTTAAGGGTGTTAGCACTATCAAATTTAACTCTTCAGCGACCAAAAAAAGCAGAGCTTTATATCAATAAACTTTTAAAAAATGATCCAAATAACATAGATTATAAACTTTTAAAAAGTTGGCAACTATCACTACAAAAAAATACTCAAGCTTATAAAAAAGTTATGAGAGAGATATATAGTGATCTTAATTTACAAATTAAAAATGATCCTTCAATGTTAAAAAAGCCACAATTTTTAAAACAGTACTTAAAAGTTGCAATAGAGTTTCAAAATCCAGATCAATATAAAAAATTATTAAAATCATCCAAAAGTTTTTTAACCAAAAAAGAGTATCAAAAATTACAATTAGCTTATAGTTGGCATCATGGACTATTTTATCAGACAAAAAAACTTACAAAAGAGTTAAAAAGAGTTGACTCTTCCCTCAAAATGGATTTGGCTATCAAGTTTAAAAATAGAGCTTTACAAAAACATCTCTTAAAGACAAAAGAGCCAGTTTTATCTTCAACTACAAAGATAGAGGTTTCAAAGAAAAATTCACAAATCTCTGATATGTTTAAATACACTTATGAGGGACTAAAAAACAATCCAAATGATACTCTTTTGTATAAGGAGTTGTATGATTTATATCTCTATTATGGAAATAGTGTTTCATTAAAAATTGATACTTTTCATAAAAGTTTTGTAAATATCAACTCTTATCAGATATCAAATTTTCACAATTTAGTAAAAAATTACAGATTGGTAACTCTATTTAGTTACTCCAATTTAGAAAAAATTGACACTCATAAGATAAATAAAACTATTTCGAACTATCAAGAGTTCTCTTTAGGGGTTGATAAATTTATAAAAGATGGATATGTTGGTGTTGGCTTAAACTTAACAAAAACTTTAAAAAGTTATACTGGGTTATATTTTATGCTAAATTATCAATTTAGCAAATTTTTTACTCTCTATTTAGATTTAAAACTCAATTCAAAAGATGATCAAGGTAGCAACTACTTTTTACTTGGTGGAAAAAAAGATCAACTCTCAATAACTCTTTTTTATAATATTTTAAAAGATTTTGATATAGAGTTAAATTTACAAGCTATAAATTATAACTCTCTTGATGATATCTTACTCTCAAAAGGTTACATAAACACTATAAAATTCAAACAAACTCTACCCATAATAGATAGTGATTTTGGATATAATCTATTTTTTAGTGTTGGTAGATTTGGTGATGAAAGATTACAAACAGAGCTTATTCAAACACTAATTCCCTCTAAAGTAAATGATGCACAAATAGTACCAAAAAACTTTCAAATTTTAGGTGTGGGAGCACTTTATAACTTACCAATAAAAACATTAAGCAAATCATTTAACCCATACTTTGATATATCTTTGCTACATGATATCAAAACTAAAAACTCTTACTCATCTCTAATTGCCGGTTTTTCTAAAACCATTTTTAGAAAAAATAGATTAGATGTTGCTCTAAGTTACAATAACTCTATGGAAAACTTCTCAAAACAACATCTAAAAATAGGCTTTAAGTTTAGTTCAATGTATTAACCCAATTGGGTTAAAACTTATATTTAATTCCTGCACTCAAAAGATATGCACTTGCATCTTTAAAAACTCCATCAAGTTCATCAGTTTTTACATCTCTACTCTTTTTACTATCATATAAAAAACCAGCACCAAGTTCTATATCTTTGGAGTATTTATAATTTAATCCCCCACTAAACAGATACGCATCAGAATCAGGAAGCTCAAACATAATAGTACTATCAGGAACAGGATTTTGATCGATTGCAACCGCAGCCATTAGAGTAACAGTTTCATTTAATTTATGAGTTATACCAACTCTAAAAGCATCACTATCTTTCCATTTTTTTGGCTGAGGATCATCAAAATATGGAGTAAGCCCTCCAATGGATGTTTCATACTCAAAATCCAACTCTTTATAAGTTGACCAAAATGTTCTATCCCACTCAAATTCAACTATGCTCTTATCAAATTTATATGATAATGCAAGTGATGCAACTGCTGGAAGAGGTATAGTTACACTAGCTTTACCATTATATTGTGGTGAAGTACCAAAAAAAAGTTTTGCATTACCTTCCTCTTTTAGATCTATATTTGATCTATAGGTTGCTGATATATTTATACTATTTGTAGGTTTATAGGTGGTTGCTAAATTATAACCAAACTCTATCGTATCTCCATTCATATCTCTAGAAATTGGTCCACTACTTTTTACTATACCTTTAGAATAAATCACCCTAACTCCTCCACCAACAGAAAAGTTTTCTCTAATTTTATATGCAATAGAAGGATTTAACTCTATAATCTCTAATGTAAACTCTTGAGCAAAAGTTTTTGCAAATGTATCATCCCACCTTTTTGAAAGTCCACCGGGTATAGTTAAACTTAAACCATATCTAAAGTTATTATAATCTTTAGAAGAGAAAAAGAGTGTGGGGATAAAAAAATTTTCACTTTTTGAGGAGCTGTTGCGAGATACATTATTATCTATATATTTGATAGATGAGAGGTTTATATATGTTAATGAAGCTTCCATTAAAGATCTATCTTCATTAAAAACCATGTTTGCAGGATTGTAATAACTACTATCTGCTCCATTTGCATTTGCTACATAAGCAGCTGAGAGTGCCATTGAGTTTATAGAACTCTCAGGAATTCTATATCCACCTGCAAAAAGCAATGAAGAGAGTAGTGTTGATAAAGCTATCACTTTTTTCATAATTTGACTCCTTTTTAAATTATAGTTGACACATTATAGACAAAGTAGATAAAACTTTAGAGCTTTCCTTAAATAAAATTTGATAAAATCACTCAAAAAATAATAAATAACATAATAAACAACAAGGAGAAGATATGTCTAAGTATCAATTTCAGACTGAAGTTAATGAGCTTTTAAATCTGATGATTCACTCACTATATTCAAATAAAGAGATATTTTTAAGAGAGCTTATCTCAAATGCTTCAGATGCATTAGATAAATTGAACTTCTTATCTTTGACAAATGATAAATATAAAGAGTTAAAATATGAGCCAAAAATAGAGATAAGAGTCGATAAAGATAAAAAAACCTTAACTATTAGCGATAGTGGTATAGGTATGAGCAAAGATGATTTGATTAAAAACTTAGGAACTATTGCAAGAAGTGGTACAAAAAGTTTTGTTAAAAAACTTAGTGGTGATGCAAAAAAAGATTCCACTTTGATTGGACAATTTGGTGTAGGATTTTATTCAGCTTTTATGGTTGCAAAAAAAGTTGAGGTACTAAGCAAAAAAGCAAATGCAAAAAGTGCACATCTTTGGAGCTCATCTGCTGGAGATGAGTTTGAAATAAAAGAGGCAAAAAAAAGCTCTCACGGAACTGAGATAACTCTTTATCTAAAAGATGATGAGTTGGAGTTTTTAGAAGAGTATAGAATAGAAGCCATTGTACAAAAATACTCAAATCATATCCCATTTCCAATTTTTTTAGAAAAAATTGAAGATAAAAAAAGCAAGTTAGAACAAATTAACAAAGCTTCAGCTCTTTGGAGACTTCCAAAATCTCAAATTAAAAAAGAGGAGTATAACGATTTTTATAAACAAATTTCTCACGATAGTGAAGATCCAATTTTATATATTCATACAAAAGCTGAAGGTAAAATCGAATATACAACACTCTTTTATATACCAAAAAACGCTCCGTTTGATCTATTTAGAGTAGATTATCAATCTGGAGTTAAGCTCTATGTAAAAAGAGTTTTTATCACTGATGATGATAAAGAGCTTCTTCCAACCTATCTAAGATTTGTAAGAGGTATTATAGATGTTGAGGATTTGCCTTTAAATGTTAGTCGTGAAATTTTACAACAAAATGCGATTTTATCTCAAGTTAAAAAAGCATCAGTTAAAAAGATTCTAACTGAATTAAAAAAATTTAAAGAAAAAGATAAAGAGGGCTATTTAGAGTTTTATAAAACATTTGGCAAAGTTTTAAAAGAAGGGGTTATGAGTGAATTTGAAAATCGTGAACTCTTGCTGGATCTTTTACTCTTTAAATCAAGTAAATCTGATAATTTAATAAGCCTTAATGAATATATCAACTCTATGCAAAAAGATCAAAAAGAGATCTATTATATAACTGGTGAAAATATCGATATGCTTAAAAATTCTCCTCTAATTGAGGGCTTTAAAGCAAAAGATATTGAGGTTTTACTCTTAGATGAAGAGGTTGATACTATAATTGTGCCATCTATTGGAAGATATAAAGATACTCCATTAAAAGCTGTTAATTCAACCGATATAGATGAAAAAATTACAAAAGATAAAGAGATACCAAAAGAGACAACCGACAAATTTCAAGAGATATTACTAAAAATGAAAGAGGAGTTAAAAGACGAAGTTAAAGATGTCAAGATAAGCTCTCGCTTAAACACCTCTCCTGCATGTTTGGTTTTTGATAAAGATGATCCAGATTTTCAAATGCAACAGATGTTAAAGCAAATGGGACAAGATAATCTTCCAAAAGTCAAACCAATCTTAGAGATCAATGTAGAGCATGATATCTTTAAAAAATTGTTGGATAAATCAAATGCAACTAAGCTACATGATATCTCAACAATTTTACTCGATCTTGCAAAGTTAAATGAAGGAATGAAAATAGACAATGTAGCAGAATTTGCAACGAAGGTAAATAAACTTATATCTGAAGCTTTAAAATGATAAAAAAGCTCTTTTTAGTTTTAATGTTTGCTACAGTTTTGTTTGCTGATATTATCAAAGTGCAAAATTTTGAAGCAGATCTATTTTCCAAAAGAGATAGCACTCTTAAAAAGATTGAGCTCTCTTTAATGTTTGAAGGAAGAGATATAGAGAACAAAAGAGAGCCTATAGTTGATGCTTTAAATATCATCGTTAGCAGTTTTTATATAGAGGAGTTATTTACCTCTAAAGGCAAGGAGAAGTTTAAAAAAAGCCTTATAGCTTATGTATCAAAAAAGTATGATATTGAGATTGAACATATTTTTATAAGAAAAATGATCTTAAAAGAGAGTGTTGGAGTCAAAGAGTTTATCAAAGCTTTAAAAAAAGAGGGCTACATTAAAAAAAATAATATTTAGGAAGAGTTATGAAATTAACAGGATCACAAATGGTTATCGAAGCTTTAAAACTTGAGGGAGTAAAAACAGTCTTCGGTTATCCTGGTGGGGCGATTATGAATGTTTATGATGAAGTTTATAAACAAGACTATTTTGAACATATTTTAACAAGACACGAACAAGCTGCCATTCATGCAGCTGATGGATATGCTAGAGCTAGTGGAGAGGTTGGAGTTGCTTTTGTAACCAGTGGTCCTGGATTTACAAATGCAATTACAGGTATTGCAACAGCTTATACAGACTCAATTCCTTTGGTAGTAATTAGTGGACAAGTTCCAATAACTATGATAGGAACTGATGCTTTTCAAGAGATAGATGCAGTTGGAATTAGCCGACCTTGCACAAAACACAACTATTTAGTAAAAGATGCTAGTGAACTTCCTCGTATCTTAAAAGAGGCATTTTTTTTAGCTAAAAGCGGAAGATTTGGTCCAGTTCATATAGATATCCCAAAAGATGTGACAGCTCAAATTGCCGAATTTAATTATCCAGATGAGATAGTTATGCAAACATACAAGCCAAACTATAAAGGCAATATGAGACAGATCAAAAAAGCGATTAATGCTATCAAAGAGGCAAAAAAACCGTTACTATACTTAGGTGGTGGTATTATAAACTCAAATGCAGCCAACCTTGTTAGAGAATTTATCAATTTAACCAAAATTCCAGCGGTTGAAACTTTAATGGCAAGAGGGGTTTTAAGATATGATGATCCTTCGCTTGTAGGAATGCTTGGAATGCATGGAAGTTATGCCTCAAATATGGCAATGAGTGAAACTGATCTTATAATTGCTCTTGGAGCTAGATTTGATGATAGAGTTACTGGAAAATTGGATGAGTTTGGCAAACATGCAAAAATTATTCATGTTGATATAGATCCTAGTAGCATTGGTAAAATTGTAAAAGTCGATTTTCCAATTGTTGGAGATTTGAGCAATGTTTTAAATGGGATGATAGAGTTTGCAAAAAGCGAGATAGATGCTACAAAGTATCAATCATGGAGAGAGTTATTAAATCAATATGATCAAATTCATCCACTCAAGTTTAAGGACTCATCCTCACCTCTAAAGCCTCAATGGGTTATCAAAAGAGTAGGGGAGATTGTAGGTGATAAAGCGATAATCTCTACAGATGTTGGACAACACCAAATGTGGACTGCTCAATTTTATCCATTTTCATTTCCAAGACAATTTATAACTAGTGGAGGACTTGGAACAATGGGCTTTGGTTTTCCAGCAGCGCTTGGAGTAAAAAGGGCAAAAAAGGATAAAATATCTATAAACTTTAGTGGTGATGGATCAATTTTAATGAATATTCAAGAGCTTATGACTGCAATAGAGGATAAAATTCCAGTTATCAATATAGTATTAAATAATAACTATTTGGGTATGGTAAGACAGTGGCAAACATTTTTTTATGAAAAGAGATACTCTTCAACTCCTCTTAATTTACAACCAGATTTTGTAAAATTGGCTGAGAGCTTTGGTGCAATTGGATATAGAGTAAAAACAAAAGATGAGTTTGACAAAGCTTTAAAAGATGCCATAGAAAAAAATGTAGTTGCTATTATAGATGTTACAATAAATAGATATGAAAATGTACTACCAATGGTACCAGCTGGTGGGGCTTTATACAATATGATGTTGGAATTTAAGGATTAATTATGGAAAATATTAGAAGAGTTATATCGGTAATTGTATTAAATGAACATGGAGTATTATCAAGAATTGCAGGATTGTTTGCAGGAAGAGGCTATAATATAGAGTCTTTAACAGTTGCACCAGTTCCAGAATCAAATCTCTCAAGATTTACAATAGTAACTAATGGTAGTCCAAAAGTGTTAGAGCAAATTACAAAACAGCTTCATAAACTCATACCTACATACAAGGTTATAGAAAATGAGGAGTTTGTTGAAAAAGAGATGGCACTTGTTAAAATACCTTTAAGTGCCAATTTAAATGGACTAGATGCAATACTAAAAGGGTATAATGGTATAGTTGCCAACTCTTCGTCTGAGCATCTTATTTTAATGGTGGCAGATGATTCTAATAGGATTGTAAATTTTTTAAAAGCGATCAAAAAATTTAATCCAAGCGAAGTTGTAAGAAGTGGCTCAGTATCTATGGAGAAGAAGTGAACTTAAAACTACTATGTAAAAAAATTGGAGTCGATTTTAATGGAGATGGTTTTGAAGTTTTAAGAATTAATACAATTTTAGATTCACAAAAAAATGAGATAACTTTTTTAGAAAATAAAAAATATTTAAAACATCTATCAAAAACGAGAGCTGGAGCTATTTTTATAAAAGAGGAGTTTGCAAATCTTGTACCAAAAGATACAGTTACAATAATCTCTAAAAATCCATACTTAGATATGGCAAAAGCTAGTAAATATTTTGCAAAAGAGCTATTAATAGAGACTAAAGAGCCAAAAATTGGTAAAAATTGTAAAATTGACAAACGAGCTGTTATAGGAAATGGCTCAATTATAGAAGATAGTGTAACTATTCTTGCAAATGCTGTTATAGGTGAGAGGGTAAAAATTTCAAAAGGTAGCATTATCTATCCAAATGTTACAATCTATAATGATACAAAAATTGGTAAAAATTGTTATATTCATGCAGGAAGTGTTATAGGTAGTGATGGTTTTGGATATGCCCATGATGAAAAAGGCAATCATGTAAAGATTTTTCATAATGGAGATGTTATTTTAGAAGATGGGGTAGAAATTGGTGCAAATACAGTTATAGATCGAGCGGTATTTGGATCAACTATCATAAAAAGTGGTGTCAAAATTGATAACTTAGTTCAAGTTGCACACAATTGTGAAATAGGACAAAACTCTATCATAACTGGACAAGTTGGACTATCTGGCTCAACCAAGCTAGGCTCAAATGTGATCATGGGAGGACAAAGTGCAACTTCTGGACACTTAACAATTGGAGATAGAGCTATTATAGCGGCAAGAGGTGGAGTGACAAAATCGATCAAAGGTGATCAAACTTATAGTGGATTTCCATTAAAAATTCATAAAGATTGGTTAAAATTACAAGCAAAATTATCAAAAATATTAAAAGAGGAGTAAATAGATATGGGAAGTTCTACACTATTAAAAACATTTAAATTAGCAGATACAAAAGATGGAGTTATCTCTATATCCAATATAGAAGAGCCTTATGGAGAGGGATCAAAGCCGGTTATAAGTATAGGAATATCTTTAAAAGGTGATGTTAGCGATCCTGATTGGAAAGCTCATATACCTTATGAAAATTTAAATGATTTGATCGATGCACTAATAGATGCAAAAGATAAATTGATAAAAAATAACGGTTAAATTTTTTTTTAAAAATCCGATTTATATGCATATCAATAAAGAGTATTTTACTTTTTTAAAAGAGGTGATATGCAAATTCCAGAATTTTACTTTCCAGAACATTTTGACAAGGAGTGTAATTGTGGCTCTTTAATAGCCATCGAAGAGTTAAAGAGTATTCCATTTAAGTTTAAAAGGGTCTATTTTATATATGGAGTTGGAGAAGATGTCATTAGAGGTAAACATGCACACATCTTCTCAACTCAACTATTAATATGTGTTCATGGAAGCTGTGAAATTACTCTTGATAATGGCAAAAAAAGAAAAACTATCATTTTAGACTCTCCAAATAGAGGAATTTTACAAAAAAATATGATTTGGGGAGAGATGAAAAATTTCTCTAAAGATTGTGTATTGATGGTTTTATCCAATGAGCTTTATAATGAGGATGAGTATATAAGAGATTATAAAGAGTTTCAAAGATTGTTAAAGCAAAGTGAGCATAACTGTGAATATGAATATTGTGCCTTATGAAAAGTCATTTTATAATATCTGGAATGATTTTTTAAAAAGTGCAAAAAATTATCACTTCTTTTTTCATAGAGACTATTTAAAATATCATGAAGATAGATTTTGTGATCATTCACTACTTATTTATAACAAATCTAAACTAATTGCTCTACTTCCAGCAAATATTCAAAACTCTACACTCTACTCTCATCAAGGCTTAACCTATGGTGGATTAATCATAAAAGATAAGATGAAAATAGAACTTATGTTAGAGATTTTTAAAACTTTAAAAGAGTTTTTAATCTCTAAAAATATAAATAAGCTTATTTATAAAACTATGCCCTATATCCATCATAAAAAACCATCAAGTGAGGATTTGTATGCTCTTTTTTTAAATAGAGCTACTTTGATAAAAAGAGAAGTCTCATCTGTTATAAATTTGAGTGAGAGCATAAAATACTCAAATGGAAGAAAATGGAGCTTAAAAAGAGCAAAAAATGAACAATTTATTATCAAACAAAGTAGTGATTTTAAAACATTTTGGGCAATTTTAGAAGATATTTTAAAAAAACATCACAACTCAAAACCGACACACTCTTTAAAAGAGATAGAGTATCTATATTCTAAATTTAGAGATAACATAAAACTATTTTTGATAGATAAAGATCATGTAACGATTGCTGGAGCAGTTGTTTATGAGAATCCAACCGTTGCACATTTACAATATGTTGCCAACTCCGATAAGGGTAGGGGTATTGGGGCGTTGGATGTTTTGATAGATCATTTGATAAAAAACATCTATAAAGATAAAAAATATTTTAGTTTTGGAACCTCTAGTGATGATACAAAAGAAGGTGGTATAAATTTTGGTTTGATCGATCAAAAAGAGAGATTTGGTGCAAGTGCAATTGTGATAGATAGATATGAGTGGAATCTTACATGATATCTTTTTTGGATTTAAAGTCTATAAATAGATTGTATGAATCATCATTAAAAAAGAGTTTTCAAGAGGTACTTGATAGTGGCTGGTATATTATGGGAGAAAAACTACAAGAGTTTGAAAAAGAGTTTGCCTCTTTTGTTGGGACAAAATATTGTATAGGTGTTGGAAGTGGACTTGATGCACTAAAGATCATTTTTAAAGCTTATAAAGAGTTATCTTTGTTAAAAGATTTTGATCAAGTTTTAGTTCCTGCAAACACATATATCGCCTCTATAATTTCAATAGTTGAAAATAATTTAACCCCAATTTTTATAGAGCCAGAGTTTGATAGTTATAATATAGATCCAAATAAGATTGAAGATAAAATCACCAATAAAACAAAAGCAATTTTAGCAGTTCATCTATATGGACAGTGTGCCAATATGAAAAAGATAAATACTATAGCAAAAAAATATAATCTATTGGTTATCGAAGATGTAGCTCAAGCTCATGGAGCTTTACATGATAATAAATTAGCTGGTAGCTTATCTAACGCTTCAGCTTTTAGCTTTTATCCAGGTAAAAATTTAGGAGCATTGGGAGATGGTGGTGCTGTATGTAGCAGTGATGAGAGTTTAAAAGAGACAATTTTGGCTTTGAGAAATTATGGTAGCAAGAAAAAGTATGAAAATATTTATATAGGTTATAATAGTCGTCTTGATGAGCTTCAGGCCGCTTTTTTATTAGTAAAGTTAAAAAAATTAAAAGAGATTAATCAAAAAAGAGATGATATTGCAAAAAGGTATTTAAATAGTATCAAAAATCCAAAAATAACTCTTCCAAAAATAGCCTCTTTTAATGACAATCATGTATGGCATCTATTTGTAATAAGATCTAAAGATAGAGACAATTTGCAAAAATATCTATCTAAAAATAAAATTCAAACTCAAATTCACTATCCAATAGCCCCACATAAACAAAAAGCTCTTAAAAAATATAACTCTTTAGATTTGCCATTAACCAAAAAGCTACATGATGAAGTATTAAGTTTGCCGCTTCATGAGTGTTTAAAAGATAGTGAAGTTGAGTATATTATCAAAACTGTTAATGGATTCTAATAATCATCATAACTTGACAAATCTATTTTTATTACGATATAATGTATATACAAATACATACAGGGCAATACAATGAAAAAAGCAATAAATATTAGAATGGATGAATCATTACTTGCAAATTTAGATCAATATGCTAAAGAGTTAGATAGAACAAGAACTTATATTATTGAAAAAGCGGTGAGTGCATATTTTGATACTTTGGATGAGATGATTTCAGACAAGCGTATTGATGAGATTAAATCTGGAAAGATGGAAGTCTATTCACTAGAAGAGGTTGCACAAAAGCTTGGGCTTGATTGATGTTTAGAATTATTATTCCTAAAGCTACCTTTAAAGAGTTAGAAAAAATTGATAAACAAAATCAAAAACTTATTTATGAAAAAATTAAAGATTTACAAAAAGGAAATTTTACAGGTGATAAATCTTTAAAAGGTAAACATAAGGGTAAATTTAGGAAAAGAGCAGGAAATTATAGAATCATATATCTAAGAG
>JALWLB010000133.1 GCA_027081145.1 Campylobacterales bacterium | reverse complement strand
ACTCAAAAGATGTTTTTCCCATATCAAATAACCAATAACTAAAACTATTAGAGCTACTTGAATATATTTTAAATACTCTCCCAAAAATGCAAACATTGAAAATGCGACACCTTTGTTTAGTGTTAGAGTAATAGATATACAACTAGTATCAATATCAAAACCGTTTAAAATCACTATTTTTATGATTTGATCAATTACAAAAACAGCTATAAAAGCTATTGAAAATTTATAGTATTTAGACATTTAACTTTTTACTAAAAAAATCTAATATTTCATCCATCTTGGCTTTTATAAGCATAATATCTCTACCTTCCAATAAAATTCGCAAAAGGTTTTCAGTTCCAGAGTATCTAATTAGTGGTCTAATATGTGCTTTTTTCAAATCTTTGATAAGTTCATTATATCCTTTTATATCATGTAGAGGAATCTTTTTATTGATTTTAACATTCTTTAATATTTGTGGATATAGATCAAATGGATTTAAAACTTCACTAGCTTTTTTACCTTTTATCAGCATATACGACATCACTTGCAAAGCAGCTGCTAAACCATCACCAGTTTTTGCATATTCACTAAGAATAACATGACCGCTCTGTTCTCCTCCAAAATTCAACCCCTCTTTTTGCATAGTTTCAAGAACATATTTATCTCCAACATTGCATCTAAAGAGTTGTATATCTTTTGTAATTAAATAGTCCTCTAACCCTTGATTGCTCATAACAGTCGCAACCATGCCGCTATTTGATAATCTACCTCTCTCTTTTTGGTGTGTAGCCAATGCACCTAGTAATTTATCTCCATCTACAATTTCACCATTTTCATCAATAACAACCAATCTATCAGCATCTCCATCAAATGCAAAACCTATATCAGCTCTATATTTTTTAACATACTCACTAAGAGTATGTGGATGAAGTGCTCCACAACTTTCATTTATATTTCTTCCATTTGGTTCATCATTTATTACTATTACATCGGCCCCAAGCTCACTAAAAACAATTGGAGCAACTTTATATGCGGCTCCATGTGCAACATCTAAAACAACTCTTATATTATTTAAAGTTAATGTTTTAGGAAGTGAGTTTTTAATATGTACTATATATCTTCCTATAACATCATCAATTCTTTTAGAAGATCCTATATCCATACCAAGTGCTTGATTTTCATTGATTAAAACATCATTAAAATATATATCTTCTATCTCTTGTTCAGCCTTTTCACTAAGCTTGTTTCCTCTTTTATCAAAAAATTTAACACCATTATCAAAATAGGGATTATGACTAGCACTAATCATAATACCAGCATCACACCTTAGATCCTCAGTTAAAAAAGCAATTGCAGGAGTTGGCATAGGTCCAATTTGTCTAACATTATATCCAACAGCAGTAAGTCCTGAAACAATAGCATTTTCTATCATGTAGCCACTCTTTCTTGTATCTTTTCCAACTATAATTTTATTCGTCACAGAGTGTTTTCTAAAATAGATCCCAGCAGCCATAGCAAGTCTCATTGCAAGTGTTGCACTAAGTATTTGCCCAGCTTTTCCTCTAACACCATCAGTTCCAAATAGTTTCATAAGCTGCCCTCTTAAAAGTATAAAGCCCCTATACTATATTTTTAAGAGTTAAATTTTACTTAAATCAGCTAAATTTAATAATTTTTTGCATAGAATGCATATCTAAAAATTTTAATAGAAGGTACATGATATGGCAAATCACAAGTCTGCAAAAAAAAGAGCAAGACAAACCATAAAACGAACTGAAAGAAATAGATTTTACAGAACAAGAATCAAAAATCTAACAAGAGCAGTAAGAGAGGCTGTTGAATCTGGTGATCAAGAAAAAGCAATAGCTGCACTAAAAAATGCAAATAAAAATATACACTCTTATGTAAACAAGGGAATTTTAAAGAAAAATACTGCTGCAAGAAAAGTTAGCAGACTCGCAAAAATCGTAAATAATATGAGCAAAGTTGCATAAGGCAGCTTTGTTATTATAAAATATGCTTACATCAAAACTTCAACCATTCTTAGATAGATACAATGAGCTTACAACTCTTTTAAGTTCGCCTGATGTATCACATGATATAAAAAAGATGACAGAACTATCAAAAGAGCAATCTAGCATAGAGCCAATTAAGCTAAAAGCTGAACAATATTTTCAAGTATGTAATGATATACAAGACAATAAAGCCTTACTAGATGATAAAGAGTTGGGTGAACTTGCCAAAGAAGAGTTAAAAGAGCTAGAGTTACAAAAAGAAGCATTAGAAGAAGAGATAAGAGTACTACTACTTCCAAAAGATCCAAATGATGATAAAAATATATATCTTGAAATTCGAGCTGGAACAGGTGGAGATGAAGCAGCACTCTTTGTGGCTGACTTGTTTAAAGCTTATGTAAGATATGCAGAAAATCGTAACTGGAAAGTAGAGATTGTCTCTTCAAGTGAAGGTATTTTAAATGGATATAAAGAGATTATAGTTTTGATAAAAGGTGCAGGAGCATTTAGTAGATTAAAATATGAAGGTGGAACCCATAGAGTTCAAAGAGTTCCAGCAACTGAATCTCAAGGAAGAGTTCACACTTCAGCAATTACAGTTGCAGTTATGCCAGAAGTTGATGATGTAGAGATAGAGATAGATCCAAATGATTTAAAAATTGATGTTATGAGATCTTCAGGATGTGGAGGACAATCAGTAAATACAACCGATAGTGCTGTTAGAATTACCCATATTCCAACAGGTATTGTTGTAACAAATCAAGATCAAAAATCACAGCACAAAAACAAAGATAAAGCAATGAAAGTTTTAAAAGCAAGGCTTTATGATTTAGAGCTTCAAGAAAAAGCACAAAAAGAGGCACAAGATAGAAAAGAGCAGGTTGGAACTGGTGATAGAAGTGGAAGAATTAGAACTTACAACTACCCACAAAATAGAATTACAGATCATAGAATATCCTTAACACTATATAGGCTTGATGCAATCATGGAGGGTGGTTTGTTTGATGAAATTATAGATC
>JALWLB010000132.1 GCA_027081145.1 Campylobacterales bacterium | reverse complement strand
TCTTAGAAGAGTGTAGATTACTAGAAGGCTCTGCTAGTGAAGAGTTAATAAATTGGCTTTTGTCAGTTAGTGATCAATTAAAAGCTTATAAGATAGATTTGGAAAATGATAGTGAAGAGTTTAGTGCTTTAAATAGAGCCATTATAAAAATCCCAACAAAATTGAGTGCTTAGAGATATAACACCGAAAGTAGATTTTATAATTTAAAAACTTATGTTATAATAACACAGGTTATCATAATAGAGGTTATTATAATGAAGTTTTACAATAGAGAAAATGAGTTAGCTATATTACAAAGAGCCGATTTGCTTAAAAGCAAACAAGGAGTAATGAGTGTAGTTATAGGTGCTAGACGAGTTGGTAAAACTGCTTTGGTGTTGCACACATTTACTAAAGATCCCCTACTTTACTTTTTTGTTTCAAGAAAAAATGAAGCTTTACTTTGTGAAGAGTTTGTACAAGAGATACAAAGCAAACTTCATGTAGAGATTTTTGGTAAAATAGAAAAGTTTGAAGAGTTGTTTGCTTACTTATTAAAACTCTCACAAGAGAGAGCTTTTACCTTGATTATTGATGAGTTTCAAGATTTTTATAAAGTTAATGAATCAATCTTTTCTACTATCCAAAAACTTTGGGATAAGAGTAGATTAAAAGTGAAAATGCACTTTATTGCTTGTGGCTCAATCTACTCATTAATGAAACAAATATATGAAGATAGTAAAGAACCACTTTTTGGAAGAGCCGATTTTAAAATAGATTTAAAACCATTTAAAGTTTCTACAATAAAAGCAATTCTTAATGATTATAACTGCTACAATCCTCAAAACTTGTTGGATTTTTATACTATTACAGGTGGAGTTGCAAAATATATAGAGCTTTTTGTTTTGTATGAAAGTTTTTCACTAAATAAAATGATAAAAGAGATTTTTAATCCCTACTCCCTTTTTTTAGAAGAGGGTAAAAATAGGCTAATAGAGGAGTTTGGGAAAGATTATACAAATTATTTTTCTATTTTAAGTCTTATTGCATCTTCTAAAACTTCAAGAAAAGAGATGGAATCTATTTTAGAAAAAAATATTTCTGGCTATTTGCATCGATTGGAGAGTGATTATAATATTATAAAGAGTATTAAACCAATTGATGCAAAATTGAACTCTAAGGTACAAAAGTATGAAATTGTGGATAATTTTTTAAGTTTCTGGTTTAGGTTTGTATATAAATATAGCTCACTAGTAGAGGCTGAAGCATTTGATAAATTAAAAGAGATAGTGTTGAGAGATTTTTCAACCTATAAGGGTAAATATTTAGAAAAACTTTTTATAGAACTACTAAAGGAACAAGGCAAATTTACCAATATAGGTAACTATTGGGAGAGGGGTAATAAAAATGAAATAGACATTGTAGCAGTCGATGAAATAGAGAAAAAATTGCTAATTTGTGAAGTAAAACTTTCTAAAAAACGATTAAGTCAAGAGCAACTTATACAAAAATCTGTAAATTTAGTTAAAAAATATAAAGGGTATGAAATAGAGTATAAATTACTTTGTGTTGAAGATATTGATAGAGTATTTTAATTAAAATTTGAATCTATAATTTTTTATCTTATAAACTATCTGTTTTACCATTTTTTACAAGATTTTTTATCAATCGCTGAACACTCCATATAGGTTTTTTAGAGAAGCTCTTAAAATATTTTAGATATAATATCTTTTATTTTTAAAAAATTAGGATATTTATGAGAGTATTATCTGCCATTCAAGCTTCTGGAAGATTGCACATTGGAAACTACTTTGGTGCAATTGCACAAATGTTAAAGTATCAAGATAGTGGTGATTTACATGTCTTTATCGCCGATTATCATGCACTAACAACTATCAAAGATGCAAAAGAGTTAAAACAAAATACAATAGATCTTGCGTGTAGTTATCTATCACTTGGAATTGATCCAAATAAGAGCACCTTTTGGGTGCAATCTGATGTAAAAGAGGTGTTAGAGCTTTATTGGATTCTTTCTAGTTTTACTCCTATGGGACTGCTTGAGAGAGCACACAGTTATAAAGATAAAGTTGCCAAAGGAATTAGTACAAATCATGCACTTTTTTCTTATCCTGTACTAATGGCAGCAGATATTTTACTGTATGATACAAACATAGTTCCTGTTGGAAAAGATCAAATCCAACATGTTGAAATGACAAGAGATATCGCTATAAAATTTAATAATCTCTTAGGTGATACTTTTGTTTTACCTGAATTTAAAATTGATGATAAAGTGGCAGTAGTTCCAGGAATTGATGGAGCTAAGATGAGTAAAAGTTATAAAAATACTATAGATATATTCTCAAGCTTTAAAGAGTTAAAAAAACAGATTGGAAAAATTGTGACAGATTCAACCCCTATGGATGAACCAAAAGATTATAACTCTTGTAATATTTTTAAAATTGCAAAACTATTTTTAAATGAAGATGAATTAAATGAGTTAAAACGAAGATACAAAACTCCAGGCGAGGGATATGGTCACTTTAAAGCCTATTTAACAGATGTGATTTGGGAATTTTTCTCTAAAGCGAGAGAAAAAAGAGAGTATTATATAAATCATCAAGATGAAGTTTTAAAAATTTTAGACAATGGTGCTAAAAAGGCTAAAAAGTTGGCACAAAAAAAGATGAGTATCATAAGAGAAGCAGTAGGGATATATAGATAATGCTAGATTTAAAAGAGTTGCAAAATAGTTTTGAACAAATTAGTAAAAAACTTCAAAAAAAAGGTGTTGATGAAAAGATTTTGCAAGAGTTAAAAGAGATCTTTATAGCATTAAAACAAAAACGAGCCTCTTTAGAAGAGCTTAAAGCTATACAGAACCAAAAAAGTAAACTATTTCCAATATACATAAAAGAGAAAAAAGATATATCAAAATTAAAAGATGAATTAGAAGAGAATAAAAAAAAGATAGCTCTAATTCAAGAGAATGTAAATGAGATTGAACAAAAGCTACACAATAAGGCTCTAAATATCCCAAATATTCCAGATGATAGCGTACCTGATGGAGTTAGCGAAGATGATAATGTTATCTTAAAAGAGGTGCTTAAAAAACCGGAGTTTGATTTTATTCCAAAAGAGCATTGGGATTTGGATATTAATCAAAATTTAATAGATTTTCAAAGAGGTGTAAAATTAGCAAAGAGTAGATTTAGTGTTTTAAAAAACTCTCTTGCAACACTAGAGAGAGCTTTATATAACTACATGATCGATTTTAATACAAAAAGAGGCTTTAGTGAAGTTAGTGTTCCATTTATCGCAAACAAAGAGTCTCTTTTTGCTACTGGACAACTTCCAAAGTTTGAAGATGATCTTTTTAAAATAGAAGATGAAGATCTCTATCTAATACCCACAGCTGAAGTACCATTAACCAATCTTTTTCGAGATGAGATATTAAAAGAGGATGAATTACCAATCAAATTAACCTCATACACTGCATGTTTTAGAAAAGAGGCTGGAAGTGCTGGAAGAGATACTAGAGGCATGATAAGACAACATCAATTTGGAAAAGTTGAACTGGTTGCGATCTCAAAACCAGATCAAAGTGAAGCGGTATTTGATGAGATGGTTAGTTGTGCTAGTGATCTTTTAACCTCGTTAGGACTTGCTCATAGGTTGGTTTTACTGTGTGGTGGAGATTTAGGATTTGGTGCGGCAAAAACTATCGATTTAGAGGTTTGGCTACCTGGTCAAAATAGATATAGAGAGATAAGTTCTATCTCAAATACAAAAGATTTTCAAGCAAGAAGAGCAAAAATCAGATATAAAGATGGTAAAAAAAATAGATTAACCCATACGCTAAATGGCTCATCTTTGGCAGTTGGTAGATGTTTGATTGCTATTATGGAAAATTATCAAAAAGAGGATGGAACTTTTGAGATCCCACAAGTTTTACAAAAGTATATAAATGGCACAAGATGATAATTTTGTTATTTTAGATGAAGAGCTACATGAAGAAGAGGAGTTAAAAAAGAGCTCTTTTGATGAAGAAAAACCAAAAGAGAGATCAACAAAAAAGATCATTTTATACATCATAATCGCTTTTTTGATATTAAGTATCATTATATTTATAACACTTTTTTTTCTCTATCTGGATAAAAAAGAGCAAACCAAAGAGAGATTAAAAACTCAAGAGATCATAAAAGATATCCAAACCAAACAAAAACAACCAAAACCGGATATAACAAAAACTCAACAACTTTTACTAAAAGCTTCTAAACTTCAAAATCTCGGTAAAAAAGAGGAGGCTTTAAAAATTTATGAAAAGATATCTCTTACAAATAAAGCTCTATCTTTTTATAATATAGCAGTTGCCAAAATGCGAGATAAAAAATATAAAGAGGCGATAAAATCGTTTCAAAATAGTATAGATTATGATAATAGTTATAAATGCCCAAGTGCGATAAATATCGCAATTTGTGCACTTAAATTAAATGATAGAGCACTATTTAACAAATATATCAAATTAGCCTCTGAGTATCTATCATTTCATACAAATAGCCCACTTTATAGCTACTACTTAAGTTTGATTAATTATTATCAATTTTTATATCCTGAAACTTTAGTATCCCTAAAACATCAAAGCTCTAACTTTTATCAAAATGAACAAAATTTACTATCTGCAAAGATAGCTTTGGCACTACAAAATGAGCATTTAGCGATAGATTTTTTACAAAAAGATAAAAGATCAAACTCTTTAGCACTTGGTCTTTTGTATGCAAGAATTAAAGAGTATGATATAGCTCAAAAGTATCTTTTAAAAGCTATAAATGATGCTCATTTTCCAATAAGAAGTAAAATTGCCCTTTCACTAGTTTATCTAAAAAATGGACTTTTTAATCAAGCTTCAATCAACTTAAAAGATGCTTATGAGCAGTTTAAAGATAAAGCATTAGATATTTATCCTATAAAAGTATCTTTAAAAAAGAGTCTATTTGATCCTGTAGTTGCTCAAAAAGAGTTTAAAAAGAGTCTATTTTTTGATGATGAGAGAAAAATTGCATTGATCTATTACTTTTCTCCTTTTAAATTCTCAAACCTAAAACAGAGTATGCTCTATATAGATAAGGGAGCTAAAAATGTATCTATCGATGAAAATAGAGTAGCCTTAGAGTTTTTAAATAGAAGCAAAAATATCTCTGAAGTAAATATTTTAATTGCAAAGGGAATTAAAAAAACATATGATGGAAAATTGTACAAAGCAAAAGAGATATTTTTAAAAGCTTTAAAAAAGTACCCCTCACACTCAATTTTGCACTATAATTTAGCTCTAGTTTATGCAAAAACGGATGATTATAAAAGTGCTCATAAACATTTTTTAAAAAGTTACCGCCTAGATCCTAACAATTTTCAAGCTGGAATTTATAGCTACATGAGTGCAAAGATACTTCATATAGATGAGACAAAACTATTAGATTCTATAAATGAAAAGGTATTAAAAAATCAAAACTTAGATCAAAGAGAGCTTTTATTGTCTATTATTAGTGTGATAAATGGACAAAATGATGCACTCTCTTTAAAAGAGTTTCAAAAAGATCCATTAAAAATTATCTTACAAATTTTAAAAAGCAGTGATGATAATTATAAATTGTATGCTACAAAGCTCAAAAAGTCTCTACCAAAAGATCTTGTAACACATATAATTTATCTTGATGCTCTAAATCATGATAAATCACTAAAAGAGTATGCAAAAGCTATTCAAAAAAGTTTTATAGAGGAAAGATTGGATTATAACTCACTGTTTTATGGAAGTGCCTTAAGCAAAAAGCTTTTTGTTCAAATACTTAATATTGCAGGAATTACTTACAAAGCAAGAGAGCTTTTGAGTAAAAAATTAGAAGATGAAGATCAAGATAGCATAGGACTTTTACAAGCTTTGGCATATACAAATATCTATACTAAAAATTTTGAAGATGCTTATATCTTATATAATGAACTTATAGATACCCATAAACAGAAAGATTCTAAAACTATATTTTTTGCTGCGGTTGCTTCTATAGGAGCAGATCATCATGAAAATGCTATAGCCTTGTTGGAGCTTTCAAAATTGATAGATCCATCAAATAATGAGAGTCGTCATGCACTTGGACTTTTATATCATGAGGCTAAAAATTTCAAAGGTGCATCCATACAGTATGCTAAAATCGGAGATAGCAATTTTGAGTCTGAATATTTTACATTTGATATCAAAAAATAAATACTCTCTTAAATCATCCTTATAAATCGTTAAACTATAAATTTTTTTTACAACTACATGATATCATGTAGCGTTTTTTTAGCTAAGGAGAATCTGTTATGACACGAGTACAATGGATGTGGTTGTGGATTTGGCTTTTGATATTTTTAATTATCTTTTGTGTATTGACTCACCTAAACTCATTTATTGAAAATAGTAGCACTCAAAATTTACAAACTAAACAAAACCCCTCCTTAAAAATTTTAAAAAATGAAAAAGTTGTAACAATATCTGGAAATGTAAGTTCAAAAGATGAAGCCATCTCAATACAAAAGCAGTATGAGCTATTTTTTGATAATGTAAAAAATGAGCTAAAAATCTCTCCAAATGTAAAAAAACTTAAATGTTTTGGAATAGTACAAAATTTGGCATATCACTTTTTGACAAATTTTGAAAATGGAAGCTTAGAGTGCAAAGATCAAAAGTTTTTTGTAAAAGGTAGTGTAGTAAGCCCTCAAATAGAGAGTAAAACCAAAGAGATTATCCAAAATTATAATGTTAATGAGTTACAAATTACTAATGATATAGATGTGATTGAGCCTATAACAAAAAAACAAAAGGTCAATAAAGAGTTATATGAGCTATTAAATTCAAAAGTAATAGAGTTTGTCAAGTCAAAAGATGAAATTACTCCAAAATCTCAAGCTGTTTTAGATGAGGTGTTTGATATTTTAAATAAACATAAAGGCTTAAAGATTCAAATAGAGGGTCATACCGATTCTGATGGAGATGAGAAGATAAATCAATTTTTAAGTGAAGTTAGAGCAGTTGCTGTTAAAAAGTATCTTGTAAAAAAAGGGATTGATCCTAAGAGTTTAACAACTGTTGGCTTTGGGGAGAGTAAACCGATAGTTGATAATAACTCAACGATCAATAAACAAAAAAATAGAAGAGTAGAATTTAAAGTTTTAGGAGAGTAGAATGTTAGGGTTAATTAGCGAAATAGTGTTTTGTCTAATTGTTGCAGCAATTTTGGGTGGATTTATAGGCTACTTGATAGGAAGAATAAAAAAGTGTGAAAAAGAGAACCTATTTTCCCAAAAAAAAGAGAAAGATCCAGCAAAAATTGCAAAAGAGAGGCTTAGTGAAGTGACAAACAGTAGATTAATGGGAATAAAGCCTCCAACTTTAGAAAAACCAGAAAATGGAGTTGCAGATGATTTAAAAGAGATTAGTGGTATTGGAATTAAAATAGAAGATGCACTAAACTCTCTTGGGATTTTTCATTTTCATCAAATTGCAAACTGGACACAAGATAATATCAACTGGATAGATAATTATCTAGTTTTTAAAGGTAGAGTAAATAGAGAAGACTGGGTCAATCAAGCAAAACTTTTAGCAGTAGGAGGTAGTAAAAAAACAAAAGATTAAGAGTTTATTTTTGCTTATTTTAAAAACTCTTCGACATAAAAGATACTTTTTAAATTTTGAGCTATAACTTTACCATTTTCATCTATAACCCAAATAGATGGAATATTTAATATATCAAACTTTTTTACAAATGGGTTATTTATACCTTGATTGTTTTCATCAAATAAAACTCTATATTTTATACCATTTTTTTTAATAAACTCATCTAAATCTCTTTTATTTAAATTTTCATCTAAAACAACTGTTACGATATCATGTAAGCCCTTTTTTTTCATCTCTTCATATAGCGATGAGACAACATCTATCTCTTTATTTGAAGCTTTTGAGTTAATCATCCAAAAAATGAGTACAACTTTTTTACCCAAATATGATTGTAAAACTTCATCTTTTGGAGCCATTTTACCAATATATTTTTTCTCTGCTTTTTGTAACTCTTTGGAGTGCTCATACTTGATAAATCCACTAAAACTTATATATGCAACACCAGATAAGATAACTAATCCTATTGCCAATTTTGGAAAAAAACCCAACTTAAAACTCCTTTTAATATAATTTTAGTTAATATATTTAACTATGAAAAAAGTTATATATATATTTGTAGCATCTATTTTTTACTATATCATTTGGCAAAATTTTATCTATACTCCACAAGATAGAGTATATCAAAACTCTTATACTCCAAAAAGTGTATATAAATCTTTTAAAACCCAATATGATCAAATAGATCAAAAACTAAATCCAATACCAAAAGATCAAATTTTTTTAACTTTGCAAAAGTTACTTACAAATGATTCAAATCAAACAGTTTTACTAAATACAAAAATGTCAAAACTACTAAAATCCAAATCACAAATTGAAAACTTTTCTAATAAGTTGGAAAAAACTTTTAATCTTCCACAAGAGATTATCAAAAAAGGGCTTAATGAAAATATAATTGTATGGGATTGGGTCAATGATATAGATAACTTTCAAATTAATAAAAAAGAGATGGATATCTACTTAACAAATAATTAACATAACTTTTGTCATACTACTCTCTTTAAATCCAGAGTAGGAGTTAAGATTGAAAAAATTTACTACTGTTTTTGTTATTATACTTGCAATTGTGGCTCTATTTTTCTATTTTGCAGATAAAAATAAGATGCAAACAGTTCAAAAATCAAACCTTCCAGTTGATATAAAAGCTCACCATACACAAGATGCCTTTTGTAAAATGACAATTCAAGATCAAAAATATGCCTCTGAAGTTATTTCAAATGATGGAATAGTTTGGTTTTTTGATGATATTGGGTGTATGATAAAGTGGCTACATGATAAGAGATTTGATAAAGCACCATCTCTTTGGATATATGCTCTTGATACCAAAAAATGGATTGATGCTACTAAAGCGTGGTATAGCCAAAATGAAAAAACTCCAATGGGGTATGGATTTGGTGCATACGCAAAAAAAGGAGCCAATTTAATAAGCTTTGAAGAAGTTAGAAAAAAAGTGCTCACAAAATAGATGGATACTATAAATTTAATAAGTATTATAACTATAGCATTTTTAGGCTCTTTTGGACACTGTATTGGTATGTGTGGTGGTATTGTACTAGCTTATACTACTACAAAAATAGATGATAGTTGGAGTAAGTTTTATCAAGCTTTTGCCCATTTATCATACTCTTTTGGAAGAGTTTTAACCTACATGATATTAGGAGCTATATTTGGTTATCTTGGAGGCGTTGCTACATATAGCAAAGAGACTATTGGAGTATTGTTAATAATTACTGGAATCTTAATGCTTTTAGTTGCTCTATCACTAATTGGAAAGATAAAGTTTTTAACTCTCATTGAACACTCCATATCTAAAAGCAGTTGGTATCAGAAAAATTTTAAAAAACTTTTACACTCAAATTCAATTTTTAGCTTTTTTCTTTTAGGAATGTTAAATGGATTGTTGCCTTGTGGATTGGTTTACTTTTTTGCTATCACAGCAGCAAGTACCGCTAGTGCTTTTTGGGGTGCAATAGTCATGGGAATATTTGGACTTAGCACAGTTGCAACAATGTTTTCGCTAGGATTTTTTGTTGGAGTTTTTCAACAGAGCTCATTTAGGCTTTTGATGATAAAATTGACTTCAGTTGCAGTTATATTTTATGCTATATTTATGATATATAATGGCTACAGCTACATAACAAACCCATCAAAAACACTTTTAAATTGTCACTCTTCTTGACGGGACGGGGGTCAGGGTTTGCCTTTTGCCTTTTTGTTGCTCAAAAGGCAAAAGGCAAACCCTGACCCCCATACTAAACGCTCACTAAACACTTTAGTATTAAACTTTCACTATCTTTAATATTTTAGGAGGTCATTATGAGACATTTAGGTTTAAAAATTTCATTGGTTGCACTTTTGGTATCTACTTGTGCATTTGCTACAAATGGTGTTGGTGCAGCTAAGGGTAAAGGTGCTTTTAAAGGTAAAGGCGTGGTTCATGGGAAGATGGTTGTAAAAGGTCAAGGTACCTTTAATGGTAAAGGTGTTGCAATTTATAAAGATAAAGATGGCAATATCAAACACAAAAAGGTAAATGGCACAGTCTCAGGCAAAGGGATCGTAATAGGAAAAGGTACTTTTGCAGGAAGAGGTAAAGGGGTAGCTAGAGGTGTTGCGATTGGTAAAGGCAAAGTAAAAGGCAAAGGCAAAATTCATAGATAAATTTTGTTATAATCTTTATCCTCACTCAAATGAGTGGGGATATTTTTGGAGGTAATGGTGAAGAGCTTAATTTTTATACTTCTATTTTCAACTCTATCTTTTGCAACTACTACACAACCTCTATCTAAAGCTGAAGTTCATATGTTATTACAAAAGGTAAAAGAGACAAAAAAATTAAAAAAAGATAAATTAAAAAAGTTGTTAAAAGAGGCAAGATCACACAATATGCGAAAGAAATTGAGATATAAGATCAAAAAATCTCGTCTAAAAAAATTCAAAAAGATAAAACAACTCAAACGAAAAATGAGACAAAAAAATGCGAACTAAGAGTATTGTCACTATTTTATTTCTACTTTTTACAAATGTTTACTCTTCATTTTTTTATGAGGGTAATTTACATTATGAGTTAGAAAATGTAAAAGCAAATAGATACAAATTCAAAGATGATTCACAAAACTTAGCCACATTTTACTCCACTTTTGGGTATGAGTTTTTAACCAAAGATGATAAATGGGCTTTTGAGTTTGAGATGAGAACAAATTTTAAACTACAAAAACAGAATTACCAAACACCATTTTATAGAAAAAAATATCCAACAAATAGTGAAAAAAACCTATTTGTAAGTATGGCTTTGGTTGATTATTATGGTGAAAATTATGCTTTTAGTGTTGGTAGAAATATTATTGATCTAAATTGGCTTAGCGGTAGTGTTGATTCTATCACAGCTTATGCTATTAATGAGATAGTACAAATTAGAGCATTTTGGATTTTAAACTATTATGATTTTAATTATAACTACTATATAAAGTATCAAAATATAAACAATAACAGAGGCATAGGTGGAATTTATCTAAAAAATTCAAAACCTTTAAATGATTTTGATATTGAGGCATACTTTTATAGTGCATTTGATGATCAATTTTTAACAGGTATAAAGTTTTACAAAACATTAAAAACATTTGATATACAAGGCTCATTCTCTCTTAGCGATAGAAACAATAAACAAGAGAGCTTTTTAGAATTTAGCATAAATAAAAATTTAAAAGATATACACAATATAGAGTTGGGTTATTCTAAAACCTCAGATAGTGGTTTAGATAGTATGCTAAAATTTGGCTCTTATCCATTTTCTAAGTTCTATTTAAGCAACTCACTAGATAGATCAGATGCACAAAATATCTATCTTCAATACTCTTTTGAATCGGATAAGTTTTTTATAAACTCAATCGCTGGAATAACATCATATATGGGTAAATATGTTAAAAGTTTAAATGATATCTCAAATCAAAAATTAAGCTCATATGAGATCGATTTAACTCTAGGTTATAAAATATCTAACAATTTATCACTAACTTTAGGCTACATGATACTTGATCTTGATGAAAAAGACTCTTTAGAATTTGATCAAGATTTAGCTCTTATAACTCTATCTATGGAGTTATGATGAGATTTGTTTTACTGTTTTTATTTATAATTTTCTCATTTGCCAATCAGAGTGAATATCTGTATGCTTTAAAACTCTATTATGATCAAAACTCAACAAACAATACCCAAGCCCTAAAATTGCTAGAGCAAGTTACAATTGAGGATCAAAACGCAGATGCTGCATTTTTATTGGCAGTAGCTTATAGTGATGGAAAATTGGTAGAAAAAAATTTAGATAAATCTCTTTATTGGTATGAGGTAGCTGCTAATTTAGGTGATAGAGATGCTATGATGTTTGCTGGATGGATCTATTATCAAAAAAAAGAGTATCAAAAAGCAAAAGAGTGGTTTGAGAAAGCTTATAAATTGGGAGATAAAGAGGCACTAGAGATGATCAATCTTATAGATAGTTTAAGCAATTGGTAACTCTATGATAAAACTCACTCCACCATTTTTATTTTTTATATATAACTTTCCTTTATGGTGCTCTTCTATGATGGTTTTGGACATATAAAGCCCAAGTCCCGTACCATTTTTTTCATCTTTTGTACTAAAATAGGGATCAAATATCTTATCTGCTATCTCTTTTTTTATGCCACCGCCATTATCATAAAATTCAATTTTTACTATATCTTTTTCATCCATTGTATTTATCACAATACGAGGGTTTTCAATCCCTTTCCTGTTTTGACCGCTAAGCAAAAATCAGAAGAAACGAGGTATAAGAATCCCTAGATTAAGGGGTTTAGAAGAGGGCAATAGGTTAAAAGTGGGTGACCCAAGCAAAGAGTATATATAA
>JALWLB010000131.1 GCA_027081145.1 Campylobacterales bacterium | reverse complement strand
GATCTTTTGACAACAAAGCAAAACTCATCTACAAGAGCTCTTTCGATGTTTGGAAATACTTTTGCAAAAGAGTTGGTTAGTAATTTTGGAATAAAATTGGATAAACTGGTGCTTCTTACAACCCCAAGTGGAAAATTGGGTGTTGAGGTAGGTAAAAAGATATCCAAAAAAATCACTATCATTTATATAAATGATGATGTATCAACTGTAAAGATTAAGTATGAAAACTCATCAAAATTTGAAACAGACCTACTCATAAAACCTGATTCAAGTGGGATAAATTTCTCTTATAAAAGAGAGTACTAAATTTAAATATCACACTTAAAATCTATACCATTTGGCAAAGTTATAACTTCACTCAAAGTACCAAATAGATTTTTCTTCTCATCAATAACTCTTATTTTGATATTTACTTCTCCCTCTTGAGTTGCTGGACAGTAATCAATTTTATAAAAACTATTTGCCCAAGAGTTTAACTCATCTGCTAATAGATCAAACTCTTTGTCTAAACTTTGTGTATCTGAAGCTTTCATGTAGCTATCTTTGCCAATTTGTTTTAAAACTCTATCATTTACATTACCAAGTCCAATAGTATAATAGTACAAGCTACTATGTTTAGAGGCAAATTTTAGCATCTCTTGTTCAGTTACAATTCCAGCTTGATCAACACCATCAGTAAAGATAACAATAGAGGCAAAATTAAAATTATCTACATTTATATTTTCAGGTTTATATATATCATAATCACACACACCTACCCACTCACATGCAGTTTTGATTGACTCTACAACTGCTCCATAAAGATTTGTTGATATATAACCTTGAAGATTTTGTTTTCTAAAAGAGATTGAGTAGAGTTGATCTAAACCACTCTTTAGAGCTATTTTGTCACTTGTAGCTGAAGCGGTTGTGGAGGTTACTAAAGCTGTTATTGTGCGTTTGCTATTAAAGTAGTATATTGCCATTTTTTGAGAGTTTGTAACAGTTTTATCAACAAACTGTTTTGCTGAAGTGATAAGTTTAAAACAAGGGTTGTCTTCAAGAGATGATTCATTATTGATGATATATTGATTTGTAGATGGATCATAAGTGGCATCTATTTGATCACAATCTTGTATGATTGAGCCTGAAAAATCCAATAATAAAAGTATATTATTTGATGCACTTTTTTGATCTTTGCTAACATAGATTCTCGATTCTGATGTTTTAGAGTTATTCTCATATATGGTGTAGTTGGCATTTTCCAATCCACTAATAGGTTTTGCACTTGAATCTTTTGCTTGATAAATTATACTAAAGTGTCCAGTTTGATCTTTGATTGTGTTTGTGCTAGATACAATATTAAAAAATATATTATTATCTTTTGAAGTTGTTTTTATGGAAGATGGATTATCTGTTCTGCCACATCCTAAAAGTATAAAAATTATAGCTAGATTTAAAAAAACTATCAATGTTTTCATGTTTTGGCTCTCTTATTTAGTAATTTGTAAGATTTTACTCTCATTGAGCTTGTTGTTTATTGACAGTAATAGTTAAAGTAATTATTTTAAATAGAGGTTAAGTTTTAGAGTAGCTCTAAACTACTCTAAAACTATACTTTGGATTTATTGACAGCTTTTATTTTATATTTTTTGATCTCATCTTTACCAAAATAAGATGCAATAATTAAAGCAGTTAAAATAACTACTACATAATATACCCATACAGGAATTGGTACAGGATCACCACCAGCATATGAGTGCATACCTGAGAGGTAATAGTTTACTCCAAAATATGTCATTATTACTGAACTAAATGATATAAGTGATGCTACACAAAAGATATATATTGAATTTAGTGCTGGTACAAATCTAAAATGTAATACAGCAGTATAAACTAAAACTGTTACAAGTGTCCAAGTCTCTTTTGGATCCCATCCCCAATATCTTCCCCAGCTCTCATTCGCCCAAACACCACCTAAAAAGTTTCCTACTGTTAAAAGAGAAAGCCCAGCTATCATAGATAGTTCATTAATTCTTGTAGCCTCTTTTATACTAAGAGTGATTCTTTGTTTTACAGCTTCATCTTTTGATAATTTAATACCAACAAAAAGTAGTAGTGATATAAACCCAAGTAGTGCACTTAATCCTAAAAATCCATAACTAGCAGTAATTACAGCAACATGAATGGTAAGCCAATACGATTTTAAAACAGGCACTAAGTTTGTTATTTGTGGATCAAGCCAACTAAGATGAGCTACAAATAGAGTAAGCCCTGCAAATATTGCAGTTGTTGAAACCGCAAACTCTGACTGTTTTGAAAAGAGTATTCCAGCCAAAATAATAGACCACGATATATAAAGCATCGCTTCATAACCGTTACTCCAAGGTGCATGATCTGATATATACCATCGTAATCCAAGATTAAATGTGTGTATAGCAAATCCAATCATTAAGACAATTAGTACTAATTTAACAAGTAGTGAAATATTTAGAGATGGTTTAAATAGTTTTATAAAAATAAATATCAGTAGAGTAAAACCTGCCAATAGATATACTGGTACCAATTTATTAAATAGATCTAATTTATTATACATGATCTCCAAAGAGACTCTACTACTAGGTGGTATAATATCTGATGGACTATTTGCTATTTGATATTTTCTAATCTCATCTACTGCTTCATCGGCAAGAGACCATCTATTATTAAAAATACCTTCATTCATGCCTTGATAATTTTTTCGTAAAATTCTGATTACTTCGTTTCTTTGATCAGGAGGAAAATTTTTTGCAGCATCTTGTGGTGTATGCCATTTATCATTTGGATGATCTTTTAGTGGAAAAATTCTTAATAGCTCACCAAAAAAGACCATATAGGCGATATTTAATCTCTCATCGACTTTTAAAACATCTTTATCAAATTTATCTCTTGAGCTTGGTTTTTTTCTTTGAGCATCTTCAGCTTGTTTTGCAAGTTTATAAACACCCTTAGAGTCAAAAATATCATCAAATGCGATATATTTCTCATCTTCTGATATACCAAATATTTTTTTTACTCCTGGATGAGATACCTTGATCATTTTGATCTTTCTCCAATATGATGGCATATAACTCATTCCCAATAGAACTTGATTATGATTTAATCCAAAAATAGTGGTTTTTCCATATAGTTTATTAAGCACATTGATAGCAACTGTATCTATTGGCTTCATTCTTCCATCAGCACCTTGAATTATAAGTTTTCCAAAATTATTTGCATGATCTAAATCCACCTTTTTTATAGTCTCTATAATCTCTTTTGGACTTACTTCAGTTTGATTGCCACCATATGCTATGGCAGGTTGTGATACAAAAAAGAGAGCTAAAAATAGTATAGAAGCTTTTATAGAATTTGTTGGTATTTCATATCTAATTTGTGATAACTTTCCAAACCTACTATTTGGATTTAGCATATTAAAAAAGAAGCCTATACCTAATAGTATATAGCCAATATATGTTGGCCACTTGCCTGGATCGTTATTTACTGATAAAATAGTACCTCTTTCATCTCTATCGTATGAAGATTGAAAAAATTTATAACCGGCATACTCCAAAGTATGATTCATATATATTTTATATGGCATATTTATACCATTTTTTTCATCTAGTAGTATAACATCACTCTCATAAGATGATGGACTCATGGAACCTGGATATTTTTCCATTATAAAATCTTTTAAATGGAGTGAAAATGGTAAATATATCTCTTTTGATCCCCACTCAAGTGCAATGTCTATATCTTTGATTTTAAAAATTTCTGTATAACCTTTAAAATTTTTACCTTGACCCATAAGAGCTACCTCTTTATGTGCTCCATCATATGTAACATCTACTACCAAAGCTGATAGATCATTAGCAGATCTCATCTGCATTTCACCGCTTTGTTTTCCAGCTGATACAACTTTGAGCACTCCTTTATCTAAAATTGATTTTGGAGCGACTTTAATACCTTTTATTGTATAGAGCATTTTAGATTTGAATTCATACTCTGTATTTGCTTTGAAAACTCCTTGTCTGTTTTCAAGCATAATAAACCAATCTATATCTATGTTTGATTTAAAATAGAATTTTCCATTTTTTTGATATACATAAATATAATCTTTTTTCTTAGATGGCTCTTTATTTAGATATACTTCAAATGCTCCAGTATCAATATAGCTTTTATCTTGTATAAAGTACTCTTCAGGCCCATAAGGGGTAGTTACTACTATACTAATAATTGGTTTTCCATTTTTATCTTCAACTGCCTCTTTTACAGCATGTTGAATTAATTGTTTAAATTTTACATTTAGCTCTTTCTCGCCTACATTTAAACTTACATCAAAACTATTACCTCCTAATTTGGAGATTAAAATTTTTTTCTCTTTATAATACTCTTTATTATCTTTTTTTGCATGAATTTGCAATAATGAATCGGAAGATAACATTTTATTGACGGTTGAACCTTCTCTAATGTGCATAATTCCTTCATATCCAGCATACCTAGTTATGGCGGCTCCAAGAAGTACGAACAAAAATCCTACATGAAATATAAGTACAGGAAGTTTTTTAAGTTTAAACATATTAAATCTAAACAAATTTCCAGCTAGATTTAATCCTAAAGCAACTTGTAAAATTTCAAACCAAGTGGCTCCATAAACTTCTGCCCATGCAGTTTCTGTTCCATAATCATTTTCTATAAATGTTGCAACTGCACAAGCAACAGCAAATATAACGGTAAGAATAACCATTACTTTCATAGATAAGAAGTTTTGCCATATTTTTTTTAACATTTTATTTTATTCCTTAAGATTTTATATATAAGATAAAATTATATCATTAAAAGATTAACAACATTTTACTTTGTTTCAGAAATTACTTTGATGTTGTTTATTATCCAATTATTATCTTTTTTGATAAGTTGATAGTCCATTTTGTATGTTACATTACTATCTGGATAAGCTTCCTTTTTTGTAATACCATTTATGTATCTATATGTCCACTTTTCAATTGTATTAACTTTTGCAAACTCTTTATTTACTATATCAACTTTTGTAAAATTGATATCTAATAACTTTGCATCCATAAATAGAGCACTCTCTTGCCACGATTTGATCCAAATGTAGAGCTTTTGTGCAACCTGCTTTGAAGCAAATTTTTGGAAATTTTTTAAATCTTTAAAATCTTTTGATAAAGTATCTGTTTTTGATGAAGTGATGATTAGTTGATTGTAATTTAATACTGTATGCTTTATTGCCTCTTTTGTGCTAAGACAATAAAGCGAAGATGTAAAAATTAGAGTTAAAAACACTAATTTAAGGAACACTATCATATCCCCCATCATCAATACCGTGACATGAACCTGTAAACTGTCCTGTTCCCATACAAGATGGATGAGTTGAATAAACTTTACGCACATTTATATTGGCATAATTTGGTTCAGCTTTTTTGTATCCATCAATTTTTAACATTAATTCACCTGTATTTGGATCTCTAAAGTTATATGGCTCTGGAAAAGATCTATATCCAAGTAAATTTGAAACTGGCGATCCATGAGGAACGGCTACATGACAATTTACACATGCTCCAGCCATACCTCCAAAAGTAAATCTATGTGAACTAGCTCCTCCAGGTACATCAGCATAGATATTGTGACAATTTCTACAAAATAGCCCATCATTTTTATCATTTGTGTGCCAAGCTATATCATCCCATACAGTATAATATGTGCCATCAGGCTTTAGTGGCCAATAGTTATTTTCTCCTTTTAACAGAAATTTATGACTTGATCCATGAGGACCTTTTGGATCTCCACCAACTTCATTATCAGCCCCATGACAATCTGAACAGTACATTGTTTGATTTCCAGGATTTGCATTCCATGGTGGCTTAAGTTGTGATGGATGAAGTGCTTTTGGTTCATAATTGCCACTCATTTGATTTAAAGGCATGACTACTGGATGGGCTGAACGGTTATTTGGATTAAATTCAAAAGCTTGATCTGTAGCATAAATTCCCTCTTTTGCAAGAAATTGATTTGTAACTCCATCATTTGCAACTCCTAATCCTAAATATGAGTGACACTTCATACATATTTGATACTCTTTATCAGCACTCTCTAGTGTTGTAAAATTTGTTGGTTGAGTCCACCTCGAAGGCCATGAAGGCTCAACACCAGGAACACCTTTTAAAACATTAGAAACTCTATTTGATGGAATATTTGGATACCACTGCCCTTTTGGTGCATGAGTTCCAGGTTTTGCTTGATGTTGATTATGGCAATCAACACACTCAGCATGTTTTGCTTGATCCCAATTTAATCCTTTTTCTCCTCTTGGATGTAATATATCAAGATTTGTATGAACACCATCAATTGTATTTACAGGATGTCCATAAGATCTAGAAAGAACAGATTGTATATCTTTAGCTCCTCCAGTGCCATGACAAGCTGCAGTTGTAGTTGAGTTTGCTGCTCCTTGAAAACAGGTGTTTTGTTCAACTTTTCTTAGTAAATATGGTTTACCCTCACCATTATGAGGAGTATGACAATTTACGCACCCTAAATCAGCAACTCTTGATGTTCCATATTTGCTTAGTACATTAGGATCGGTATAAAGATGATTAGCACTTTGATGTACACTTCCATCCCATCCGATTTTATCATGGCATGAAGTACAAGTATTTACGATATTTTGAGCTAAATTTGCTCCAGAGTGTACTCTTAAAAATTTTTGATTTTCACTATGTGGATCGTGACATGATGTGCATTCAACATAATTTTTTCCACCATATTCATAAAGTTTTATAGGAGAATTTGGAGTATTTTTTAATTCAATTGATCTACTTCCTGTATTGAAATTGATTGATATATTTGGATTGTATTCAACTCCAACTGGATGATGAATTGATAAATCAGTTCCGATATAAGCATTTGAAGTAGTTGGCATAGTACCATCAGCATTTACTCCACTCATAGCTATAACTGAGTTACCAAGTATATTTCCTCTTACCATATATATTTTACCAAGAGCAACTGTTCCATCGTGACAGCTTAAACACTGTCTTGATATAACACCTGGCTCATCAGAAGTAGTACCAAGTTGTTCAGCTTTTGGATAGTTTGCTCTATCTAAATATTCACTTGAATACATCACATAAGATGAATTTGGCATAGATCTATTCCAAAGAGGTTTACCTGGTCTTGTATCATGAGGTATATGACAAAATACACATATTTCGGTTTCTGATATTGATTTTATATTATTGTTTGCTTTGTAAGATAGGTTATGTTTTGTATTTGCTATTCCACCATTTGCAACAGAAAATATCAATAAAGATAAGATAGTTGTTTTTATCAATATTTTCAAAAGTTTCATAATAAATTATTCCTTATTTTTTTGTTTTATGTTTTAAAAGTTTGAAAACTTGGATTCTCATATTGTTTGAATCGGCCACATATATATATCCATTTCGTGTGATTGCAATATCTTCAGGAATTGCAAACTCACCCTCTTTTATGCCATATCTACCTAATACAAGGAGTAACTCTCCTTTTGGATTGAAAATTTGTATAGCATTAAATGTAGTATCGGTTGTAAAAATATTTCCTAAAGCATCTAGTGCTACACCTCTTGGATTTGCAAAACTTCCCATACTATCACCAATTTTTCCAAATTCTAAAATAAATTTTCCATCTTGATCTAAAATTTGGATTCTTTGATTCATAGAATCACTTACTATAAGATTGCCATTTGGTGCAATCGCTATATAAGTTGGTTTATTAAATTCAGACTTTCCTTTACCTCTTTTACCTATAGTTTTTATAAACTTTCCACTAAGTGTAAAAACTTGAATATTACCCATAACAGCATCTACAACATAGAGTCTTTTTAGTGAATTGTTTACTCCTATTCCAATTGGTCTATGTAAGTTATGATCTTTTCCTATTGTCTTTATAAAATTACCTTTTTTATCAAAAACAAATATATATCTCAACACTGAATCAGAGACATAGATATTTCCATTGCTATCACTAGTAACATCAATTGGTGATGCAAATCTTTGATCATTTGATCCTTCAATAGTTAATGAGGTATTTCTCTTTTTATCAAGTATAAATAGAGAATTTGCTCCAGTATCAGTGACAAATATTCTTCCATTATTATCAACATGTAAGCCAAATGGCTTTACAAACATTTTCTCTTTTTTACCTGCAAAAAAGTCCCAAATTTTAGAGATCATACCTTTTTGAATACCAATATCTGTTGGTTTAGTTATAAAGTATTCAAATTTAATTTTTGCAACATCAGGAGGAGGTGGCCAAACTAGTTGTTTAGTTTGTGCTAAAAGTACAGTAGTTGTAAATATTAAAACTAATAGTAATCTTTTCATGATTAGATATCCTTATTGTGATTAAAATCGCCTTATAAATCTAAGATATATTCGCTGACGATTTTTGTCTGCATATACTTTGTTTGTACTTGTGTTGTTATCATTGATACTGCCTCCATCTGTATATTTTGCATACTCTCCATTAAGAGATATTTTTATTTTTCTAATTTTTAACTCTAATCCAGCAAAACCTAAATAATTTGTATAGTCATTCCTGCTATCTTGATATGCATTTGCTTTGGTTGTAAAGACTAAGTTTCTCCATAATACATATGTTAAACCTATGTTTGCAAATGGATTAACTTTTTCATACTCTAAATCTTTGATATAGTTTACACCAATATTTATATTATAATTTCCATTGATTCCTATAACATTCCAGTAATTAAATCCAGAAAAGCCTTGTAAAACCTCTATTTTTCTATCATTCAAAACAGTTTGATTTTGTTCACTACTATATACAAATCTTTTGTCATTAGATTTACTATAATTAGCACTTGCACTATATGATAGATTGGTACCTAATAATAGACTAAGAGAACTATTTATAGTAAATCTTGAAAGTGCTTCATCTGTACTTGATTTTAAGTCATAATAACTTGTACCTAAGTTAAATGAAGTTGCTAAAAAGTTAAACTGTTTATTTAATCCTGCACCAATGGTATAAGAAAAACTGTTATTATCTTGCTGTGTAGGTGAGATAGTAGAGTTTACATCATTATATTTATTACCACTCTCAATTTTTTCATTAATATACCCAAACAGATTATAAGAGAATGTTTCTGATAATCTATCACTATATTTGGATCCAACTCCTAATGAAGCGATATTACGATTTATATTATCTCCTGTAATATTAAAATAGGAGAGATCTTGATTAAGAGATAACTGTTGAGTCATCTGATATGTTAATCCTTGAGATAGAACAAAATTATTTGAATCAACATTTGGATCAATGTTATTGCTATTTGATATTCCACCATATAGATTTAATTTTTTATTAACTATCCAATCAGCTTTAACATCTGCTATCATCCTTTGTAAATTTCTATTATTATCACCGCCATACCTAGAGCCAGAGTAGTCACTACTTAAATATTGTAAATATGATCTTAATTTAAATGTATCACTAGGTACCCATTTATAATCTGCTCTAATTTCATTAGTTGTATCTTTCCAATCTTCATTTCTATCGGCAAAAGAGTTGTTTTCTGACCAACTACGACTTTTTGTACCTCTGCTTCTATGAGATAGTTTTAAATTCATCTGTTTATCTATAACAACTCGTTCTAAAAAAAGATTATATATATTATCTGTAATAGCTTCATCTTGATAATCTCTTTCTATATCTGTATCTGCTTGACTAGCATCATATCTTAAAGTAAAATAGTCAGACAAATATGATCCTCTAATTCCAAATCTAAGCTCTTCTTGATTTGTATAGATGGTACTATTTTCTAAAACATTCCAGAAAGGATAATTTCGCTTTTCAAGATATAGGGTAAATGGATATTTAGTTCCTTGTATAACATCAAAGTTAAATCTATAGTTGAAGTTTTTTATTTTGAAATCTCTATCATAGGTTTCTGTTACAGTCTGTCCATTTTCAAGATGAATTAAACTTGATAAATCATATATGAATAGTCTAGGGCTATATAGGTAGTTTTCATAACCAAATTTATACTCTTGAATAAAAGAGTTTTTTTCGGTTTTTTTAGGACTTTTATGTGGTGTTTCTTTAAATGTTATTTTTGTTGATAGATATCCAAACTCTAATCTACCATAAAATTTTCTCATTCGCTTTGGAATATATTTAGGTATAACTATGCTTTGCTTTAATGAACTGGTTTTTAAATCTTTATCTTTTTTTATATTGGTTGCGTTGTTTTCATTTAAAGCGATATCTTCTAATACTTCATATATTCCTTTATCACTCTCTGCTAATAGATTATATGGAGTAAAAAATAAACTTAATATCAATCCTATAACAATATATATTTTTTTCATACTTCCCGCTTTAATCATTTAATTTCTATTTTTGCTTCTTTTTTTAACTTATCTAATAAACTCTTTTTCCTTTTTGTTTCATTATTTTGTATTAATTCACTTTTTAAAGAGTCTTTTATATCTTCAAATTTAAGTTGGACGGATGGTTTTTTATCTGTAACTTTTACTAAAAAATATCCAGTATCTAATTCTATAATATTGCTAGTTTTATTTATATCTAAATTAAAAGCTACTTTTTCAATTCTTGAATCTATCCTACCTTTATGAATAAAACCCATATCACCACCTTTAATTCGACTCATATCATCTGAGTACTTATAAGCCAAATCGGCAAAACTTTCACCTTTTTTTAATTTTTCTGCAATTTCTTTAATAAGTTTGTGTGATTTTTCTTTACTTTTTGGATCTGTTGGATCAATTTGGATAGAGATTTGCTGAACACGAATTTTTGGAGGAACTTTAAATTTATATTTATTGTTTTCATAATATTTTTTCAAATCATCTTGAGTGTATGTAACTTTTATCTCTTTGTCATATAGTTTTTTCAAAGAGATATCTTTCTTAAGCTCTTGATCAAACTCTTTTTGGGTTAGATTGACTCTTTTTAGTGCTTTTAAAAAATTTTCTTTAGAGTTGAATGATTTAATGATTACACTTTTTTGTGTTTTTAACTCATCTGTTGTAACGGTTATACCAATTTTTTTAGCATATTGAAACAAAAGCTCTTTTTCTATTAGTTCATCAAGTGCTTTTTTTGTAACACTTTTTAATTTTTCATCTGTAACAGTTGAGTGAAAAAATGTTTTTGGCATCAATCTATCTATTTCTCGATCAAGCATTTTTTTGGTAATTGGTTGGTTATTAATAGTTGCTACAATTTTATCATTGTTATCATTTGCTACAAGGGTGAGTGCAATACATATAATTAAAAAAATGTTTTTCATAAATCTATATTCCTTTTTTTAAAAACTATTTGATGTTGGTGCGGTGCCTGATCCATTATATGGTACCGTTGTAATAACTTTCGTATCTTTTAGTTTTTGATATTTTTGAGGGTTTTCTCTTTTCCATTTTTGGCTTACATATTGAAATGAATCAACTTTTCCACTATAACTATCAACTGCATATAAAACATCATTTTCATCCATATACAGTCCCGCAATTAATTGAAATTTTACAGGTCCATATCCATGATCTCCAAAAAATAGTAAAAGTGTACCTTTATCATCAAAAATCTGAATATTACTAAAAGCGGTATCTGCAATATAGTAGTGTCCTTCACTATCAATTGCTATACCTTTTGGACGAGCAAACATACCAGGTCTATCACCAAGTTTTCCAAATTTACTGATAAATTTGCCATCAGCATTAAAGGTTTGTACTCTAAAATTTTGAGTATCGACTATAACTACATTATCGTTTCTTTTATCAATTGCTATATTTGTTGGAAAGTTAAACTCTCCATCTTTTGTTCCTCTTTTACCAAATCCAAATAGATACTTTCCATTAAGTGAATATACTTTAACTTTATGAGCTTGTGCATCTACAACATACAATCTATTTAATTTTTGATTTATTGCAATTCCAGCTGGTCTTTTAAATTCACCTTTTGTACCAAGTGCAAAAAAGAGTTTTCCTTTACTATTGTATCCATATACTTTTCTATTTTTTGCATCACTGACATAGATATTATTGTTTCTATCATGTGCAATAGTGACTGGTACAGCCAATTTTCCAGCACCACTGGCTCCTATTAAAGAGACTTTTTGTTTATCATTATCCACAACAAAAACTACACCCTTAATTGTGTCTGCTACATATAGTTTATTATTTAACATCATTGCACCATAAGGTTTTGTGAAGTTTTTTTTGCCAAAATCGGCCTCTTCACCAATTAGATAATCTAGTGTATTACTTGTTACAAAGTCTCCTTCTCCTTGATATGTTTTTAAGTAGAACAACCTTGGCTCTTCTGGGGGAGCTGGTATTACAATGATCTGTTTTTTCACAGCTTGTTTACCTGAACATGCAGAAAGTAATAGCATAAAACTAAAACCTATAATTAAACGAAGAGTGTTTTTTATCATGTTACTATTCCTTATAAAAATTTTTATTAATTTTACATTAATTTTATCACAAAATGCTTTAATTATAACTTTCTTTTATGGTGAAATATTAAAAAAAAATATAATGTAACATATAGTAATGA
>JALWLB010000130.1 GCA_027081145.1 Campylobacterales bacterium | reverse complement strand
ATATTTTTCTTACCTAATTTTATTTGCTGTATACTTTCTAATATTGATTTAAAAGCATTTTTTATTTGAGAGTTGTTTTTTGCCTTAAACCAATTGTCCAAACCACCAAATCTTTTACTATGTCCTTCTACTTTATACCAACTGTATGGTCTATCCATATCAATATTTTTGCTATAACAGGAATTATCAAACAAGCATTGATTGTATTTTTTATTTAGGTAAATTTTAATATCATTTATCTGGTTATCATCATACAAAAAATCAAAATTACTTGTATCTTTCATACTATGATTTACTAATCCATTAGAGTCCAGAGAATAAATAATTTTATTTATTCTTTTATTTTTCAAAGTATAATTTAAAATCAATGAACGTGTATTGAAATCACTTCCTGAGAGCGATAAATTCATAAAATTCCCACCTAATATATTAGAAGCCTCCTTGGACGAGGTGTTTTCAAGCATACTTGTTCCTAAAATAATAGAATTAAAAGGGTATAACTTTATAATACTAGATACTTGATGTCTAGCATTATCTATTAATTTTTGACTATTAAACTTCTGAGAAAATAATTGTAATGGATCACGAAGATAATTTATGAAAAGACTTACTCCTACCATACTACTCATAATCACAAAAAATGTTATAAAAAAAACTATTACTTTATTTTTCATGCTTCTCCTAAAAGTTAAAATATATAAATTCAGTATGACTTGATAAGTAAATACTAATAATTGAGAATGAGAACAAACAAGCAAAATATATTGACTTAATTGTTGTCGTTGAAAACTTCTTATTTTTATCATTAAATCTAATGAGCTGCATAGAATTTTTAAATAATAAACTGATAATAAATCCAGCAACTAACCAAACAAGAGTAAAATAATCTCCTTGTATATTAGCAACAAATCCAGCGAATTCAATACCTAAATCACTTAAAAATGGTAATACAATATTATCTAAACTAAACATACTACCTAAAACTTTCATGGCATCATCCCACTCTTTTGCTCTGAAAAATACCCAAGCAATATTAACAAAATTAAATGTAATCAACCAAGCTAACCAAGTCCAAAGTTTGAAACCTAGTTTACTCCAAATCCTATGAACTACAAGTGCAATTCCATGAAGAAATCCCCAAAATATAAAAGTCCATCCAGCACCATGCCAAAGACCACCAATAATAAAGGTGATCATCAGGTTGGTATAAGTTCTAAGTTCTCCCTTTCTGTTGCCACCAAGAGGGATATAGATATAATCTTTTAAAAAACGGCTAAGTGTAATATGCCATCTTCTCCAAAAATCTTGTATACTTAATGCTTTATAGGGACTGTTGAAGTTAATAGGTAGTTTGATGTTAAACAGAAGTGCAGCACCTATTGCCATATCTGTATAGCCACTAAAATCGAAATACAACTGAAAGGTATAAGAGAGTGATGTAGCCCAAGCCTCAAAAAGATTAAGTGTATTTGCTACATCAAATCCTTGTGTGGCCCAAACAGCGAAAGTATCAGCGATAACAACTTTTTTGAATAAACCAATAGAGAATATAAAAAGTCCCATCGCAATGTTTCTATAATTTTTAACTTTGTTTCTTGTTTTAGCAAACTGTGGCATCATCTCTTTATGATGAACAATCGGTCCTGCTATAAGTTGAGGAAAAAATGTTACAAAGAGAGCATAGTTTAAGAAGTCATACTCTGTTGTTTCTCCCTTGTAACTATCTACCAAATATGCTATTTGTTGAAATGTAAAGAATGATATTCCAAGAGGTAAAGCAAGATGATACAGCCCTATATTTTCCCCAGTTATATAATTGACATTGGATATAAAGAAATCCATATACTTAAAATAACCAAGTAGTGTGATATTTGAAAGGATGGCAAACCACAATACAGTTTTTTTACTTACTTTTGTAAATTTGTCTTTACTAAATACCTCCCCTATGCCATAATTAAAAATCATTGATACAAGAATAATAGGAAGATAGATTGGATTCCACCAACTATAAAAGAACAAACTACTAAATACTAAAAAGCCTTTTGATGCTTCTGTAAGTCTTTTGTGATTTAGATAGAAATATATAAAAAATGTTATTGGTAAAAAGACAAATATAAATTCATAACTATTAAATAGCAAATAATTCTCCTAATAAATTCCACTACATAGGGCTTATGGGGGGGGTAGTTTCATTAAATTGTTTGAAATAATAACTGAATCTACTGGAAAGGAAGATAATGCCCTGAATTTTCCAGACAACTTTTCACCCAAATTTATTTCCACCTCATGTGCTGCCTAAATCATGCCGTTTTTTGTATAAAATCAAGATAAACATTCATCGGTTTTTGATAGTTTAATGATGAATGGAACCTCTTAAAATTATATTTGTGGATAAATACTTTAACCCCTTCTTTCAACTCCTTGGTTGAATATTTTTGGTGCAGGATACTTGGCTAATGCCATTGTGATTACATCTGTAGCCAAGGTGGCATCCATGAAATTTGACAGCTTGTATGACAGTATAGCTCTGCTGTTCCAATCGATCACGGCAGCCAAATACATAAAGCTACCGTTCATTCTGATATAGGTGATATCACCACTCCACACTTCACTAGGTGTGTCTACTTTGACTGCTTTTGTTTTTTGTCCTGTTTTACACCAGTATGGTTTGAGTAGGTACGGATAGACAGGGTGTTCACTGTTTTTAATACTAGTGATCTTCTTCTTGTACAGGTAGAGAGCCTGAATGCCAAGCATCCCCATATATTTGAGTACCCTGTTGTTACCTATGGCATAGCCATCCTCAATGAGTTGCCGGTGGATCATTCTATAACCATAATCAGGGTTATCAGTATAAATCTCACCCATCTGGTTGAGTATCTCAAGGTTTGTGCTAGCTAATGGTACAGGCTTATAATAGAGAGTAGTTCGGTTGATTTCCAAAAGCTTTGTCTGTCCTAAAAATATTCTCTTCACTCTCAATTACACATGGTCCACTCAGTAGTGTCATAATCTTTACACCTTTTAAAAATAGTGAGAGATTATATCATAATGGTTTTAAACTAAATTGACTCTACTTTGAGC
>JALWLB010000129.1 GCA_027081145.1 Campylobacterales bacterium | reverse complement strand
ATTGTATGGATTTCCATCTGGAGTATGTACATCGCTTAATGAAGTTATTATTCATGGAGTTCCTAATGAAACAAAAATACAAGAGGGTGATATTTTAGGATTAGATATTGGTATTGAAAAAGATAGCTGGTTTGGAGATGGAGCCATAACAATCCCTATAGGAAAAATATCATCTGAAGATGAAAGAATCATTGCATGTTCAAAAGATGCACTTGATTTTGCTATTGAGATTATTGAAAGTGGAATGAGATTTAAAGAGTTAAGTTTTGAGCTGGAAAAATATATCCACTCTTATGGTTATATGCCACTTAGAGGTTATTGTGGACATGGAATTGGTAAAAAACCTCATGAAGAGCCAGAAATTCCAAACTATTTGGATTCAAAAAATCCAAAGCAAGGACCAAAAATAAAAAATGGGATGGTCTTTTGTATAGAGCCGATGATTTGCCAAAAAAGTGGCAATGCCAAAGTTTTGGAAGATAAATGGTCGGTTGTTTCAGAAGATGGATTAAGAGGGGCTCACTATGAGCATACAGTAGCTATTATTAATAATCGTGCTGAAATTTTTTCAGTAGAATAGGAGGTTAAATGGCAAAAGATGATGTTATTGAAATAGATGGTACGGTAATTGAAGCTTTACCAAATGCAACATTTCAAGTAGAGCTTGATAATGGTCATAAAATACTTTGTCATATAGCGGGTAAAATGAGAATGCACTATATTAAAATCATGCCTGGAGATAAAGTAAAGGTTGAGTTAACACCGTATAGTTTGGATAAAGGTCGTATCACTTTTAGATATAAGTAAAATTTTACCTATATTATGGTAATATGCGACTCTTTTTGCAATATTGCGTAACTACATGATGAATAATTGAAAAAAGTCCACTGTTTTTTCAATTATTGGTTTATCATTTCAATAAACCTAAGTTCGTTATTTGTAAAGTGGGAAAAATTTTTTTGGGAGTAGATGATGAAAGTTAGACCATCAGTTAAAAAGATGTGTGATAGTTGTAAGATTATTAAACGAAAGGGTGCAATTAGAGTAATTTGTAAAAACCCTAAACATAAACAGAGACAAGGATAGAATATGGCAAGAATAGCCGGTGTAGATTTACCAAAGAAAAAGAGAATTGAGTATGGACTTACATATATATTTGGTATAGGACTTACAAGCTCAAGAGCAATTTTAGATAAAGTTGGAATCTCTTATGATAAAAGAGTTCATGAACTTAGTGAAGATGAGATAGCATCAATTAGAAAGGTAATACAAGCAGAATATACAGTTGAGGGTGATCTTAGAAAAAAAGTTGCTATGGATATTAAAAGTTTGATGGATTTAGGAATATATAGAGGTTTAAGACACAGAAGAGGTCTTCCTGTAAGAGGTCAAAAAACAAAAACAAATGCAAGAACCAGAAAAGGCAGAAAAAAAACTGTCGGTTCAGCATCTAAATAACGGAGTAGGTTATGGCAAAAAGAAAAACTGCTACTAGAAAAAAAGTTGTTAAAAAAAATATTGCAAAAGGGATAGTGCATATTGCGGCAACATTTAATAATACTGTAATTACCGTTACAGATGATATGGGAAATGTAATTGCTTGGAGTAGTGCTGGAAGTTTAGGTTTTAAAGGAAGTAAAAAATCAACTCCATATGCAGCTCAACAAGCAGTAGAAGATGCTATGAATAAGGCGATGGAGCATGGGATAAAAGAGGTTGGTATAAAGGTACAAGGACCAGGATCTGGAAGAGAGACTGCAGTAAAAAGTGTTGGTGCAATTGAGGGTATAAAAGTAATCTTTTTTAAAGATGTGACACCTTTACCACACAATGGGTGCAGACCTCCAAAAAGAAGAAGAGTATAAGGAAGGTAATAGATGTCAAGATATAGAGGACCAGTAGAAAAAATTGAAAGACGACTTGGAGTTAGTCTTGCTCTAAAAGGAGAGAGAAGACTTGCGGGTAAAAGTGCTATTGATAAAAGACCTTATGCACCTGGACAACATGGACAAAGAAGAGCAAAAATTAGTGAATATGGTTTACAATTAAGAGAAAAGCAAAAAGCAAAATTTATGTATGGTGTTTCTGAAAAACAGTTTAGAAAACTTTTTAAAGAAGCTAGTGCTTTAGAGGGGAATACAGGAGCGAATTTAATTATACTACTTGAGAGAAGACTTGATAATGTAGTATATAGAATGGGCTTTGCTACAACGAGAGCATTTGCTAGACAATTGGTAACTCATGGGCATATTTTGGTAGATGGTAAAAAAGTTGATATAGCATCTTTTAGAGTTAAAAAAGGTCAAAAAATTGAAATCAAAGAGAAATCAAAAAATAATCCTCAAATCGTTAGAGCAGGAGAATTAACAGCACAAACTGGAATAGTTCCTTGGGTTGATGTTGAAATTGAAAAAGGTTTTGGAATCTTTACAAGACTTCCTGAGCGAGAAGAAATAGTAATTCCTGTTGAAGAGAGATTAATTGTTGAACTTTACTCTAAATAACCAAAGGATAAATGATGAGAAAAATTAGTACATCGTTATATGTTCCAAATGAGATAAAAATTGAAAAAATTACCGATAACAAAGTTGAAATACACGCTTATCCTTTTCAATCTGGTTTTGCTATTACAGTAGCTCATCCGCTAAGAAGATTACTTTATGGTAGTACTGCTGGATATGCAGTTACCGCTTTAAAAATTGAAGGTGTGGCACATGAATTTGATAGCATAAGAGGTATGCTTGAAGATGTTGCTCTGTTTATTTTGAATCTAAAAAAAATTAGATTTAAAATAAAAAATGAATTGAGTAATAAAGTGGAGGTTAGCTATACATTTAAAGGTCATAAAGAGATATATGGAATAGATTTAGAAAATGATGAAGTAGAAGCTGTGACCACTGATAAATATCTTGCAACAGTCAATGAAGGATCGGAGTTAAATTTTTCTTTAATTATAGAAAAAGGTATAGGTTATGTTCCTAGCGAAGAGATTAGAGACTATATAGATGAAGATTATATTGCTATTGATGCATTCTTTACTCCTGTTGTAAAAGCTGTTTATGATATAGAAAATGTTTTAGTAGAAGATGATCCTACATATGAAAAAGTTGTTTTTACAATTGAAACAGATGGTCAAATTACTCCAGTTCAAGCTTTTAAAGAGGCTATTGAAGCATTTAATGAACAAGCTTCTATCTTTTTTAAAGCGATGGATATTGATGTTGCAACAGTTGATGATGAGGTTGACTATACAGCAGAGCTACAAAAACTGTTAATAGAGATGAGTGATTTAAATTTAAGTGCTAGAAGTTCAAATTGTCTGGAGAGAGCAAATATAGTGTATGTAGCAGAGCTTTCAATGATGAGCGAGGGAGATTTAAAGAGCCTTAAAAATTTAGGTAAAAAATCTTTTGAAGAGATAACTGGTAAATTAGAAGAGCTTGGTTATCCTGTTGGTTATGAATTTGATGATGAACTTTTGTCAATATTAAAACAAAAGATAAAAGAATTAAAATTAAAAAAAAGTGAGGTATAACTTATGAGACATAAGCATGGATATAGAAAACTTGGAAGAACCTCTAGTCATAGAAAAGCACTTTTTAAAAATATGTCAATTGCACTGATACAGAATGAAAAGATTGAGACTACGCTTCCAAAAGCAAAAGAGCTTAGAAGTTTTTTTGAGAAACTCTTAACAAAAGCAAGAGTGGGTGATTTTAATGCTCATAGAGCAGTTTTTGCTATCTTGCAAGATAAAAATAGCACTAAAAAACTTATACACGAGATAGCTCCTAGATATAAAGAGAGAAAAGGTGGCTATACAAGAATTATTAGAACTAGAATTCGTCGAGGTGATGCAGCTGAAATGGCTTTTTTAGAGTTGGTATAACTTTTTAAATAGAAGAAGAAATACTCTTCTTCTATAATTTATAAATAAATTTTTAAATAAATTTCTGATACAATACTTTTAATGTGTTATTAAATACAAAATATAAATAGATCATTTCGTTTAAAAGTTGTTGTTTGTACTATAGATTTTATATGAGATGCTCTATTACATATTTAAGGGTAATGATGATTCCATTTTCAGATGAAGAGTTAAAAGGTGTTGTTGAAAAATCGCTTGAAAAGGTGAAGCCTATGTTAGCACTTGATGGCGGTGGTATGAAATTATTAGACATAAAAAATGGTAAAGTGTTTATATCTTTACAAGGAGCTTGTGTGGGTTGTACAGCGAGTGATCAAACTATAAAATATGGTATAGAAAGACAACTTAGAATCGATATACATCCTGAAATTGAGGTTATAAATATAGCTCCTGGTATGGAGCATATGATAGATCAAATTGCAAACCAGGGTTAAAATATGGATAAGTTTTTAGAAGAGGCTAAAAATAATTTTTTTAAAAGAGAGTACAAAAGTGCACTTGTAAAATATTCACTTGTATTAGAAAAAGCTCCTCAAAATAAAGATGCAAAAATTGGAGCAGTTTTAACCGATATGGCATTTGATAATGAGGAAGAGGCGATGGCTCTTTTTGAATATTATGAAGCATCGAAATTTTATAATCCATCAGATGCAGAATCGATCATAGAAAATATTATTGAATCATTAAGTATGGAAAATCTTAATTCTATTGAATTGATAAATGCTTTGGATAGACAGTTGGATATGTTAAGAGACTCTCTAACATATGAAGAGTTTTTAGATTTTGCAAATGAGAGAGGAGATTTTAAAACGGCTTTAGAAGATGCTATGTTTAATATGAAAATAATTATCTATAAAAAAGAGGATTTTATAGATTTTATAAATCGCTTATTAGACAATAACTGTTTAGAGTTGGCACTTAATTATTTAGAACTTTCACTTATACTCTATCCAGATGAGAGTTTTTTTCAAAAAATATTTAACCAAATCCAAAATCAAAACTCAATTGAAAATAAAAATCGACCAAGATAGTTATCAATATATCAGCGATAACTCTAAAGAGTGTTCACCAAATGTTGCTTTTTTTCACTGTAAACAAAATGCTAAATATTTACAAGATGCCAAAAAAAGATCTCCTTCTAAAATTATAACTCCAAATGAACTAAAAGAGATTTTTTCTCTACATGATTTGAAGGTAGTTGGTATAACTGGTACAAATGGAAAAACAACAACGGCAGCTGCAATATATTCTATATTATTAGATTTAGGAGAAAAAGTTGCTTTTGCTGGAACTAGAGGTTTTTTTATAAATGATAAAAAGATTGAACCAAAAGGTTTAACAACTAACCCTCTATTATCAACGATGTTTAATATGTATCGTGCTATTCAAGATGGTTGTAAATATTTTATAATGGAAGTTAGCTCTCACGCTATTGCTCAAGATCGAATTGAAAGTTTAGAATTTGCTCTAAAAGTTTTTACAAATATTACTCAAGACCACTTAGATTACCACGGTACATTTGATGAGTATAAAAGAGTTAAAAGTCAATTTTTTCAAGATGATAGTTTAAAGCTTATTAATAAAGATACGACAAAGATAGATTTTAATATTAAAAATTGTTATACTTATGCTATTGATGCTCCAGCTTCATTTAATATTTTAGCGTACTCATTAAATGATGGTATAACAGCAGTTATAAGACATTTTGAAAAAGAGGAAAGTTTTTATTCTCCTTTGTATGGCTCATTTAATCTTTATAATATATTAGCTGCAATCTCTAGTGTTAAACTTTTGACAAACTATACTCTACAAGATATCTCTAAGGTAGTAGAAAACTTTGCAGGTGTAAGTGGTAGAATGGAAGTTATATCACAACGACCATTGATTATTGTGGATTTTGCACATACTCCAGATGGTATGCAAAAAGTACTAGACTCACTAAAAGAAAAGGAGATAGTTGTGGTTTTTGGAGCTGGAGGAGATAGAGATAAAACAAAACGATCTATAATGGGTAGGGTTGCTAGTAGATATGCAAAGCGAATTTATCTTACATCTGATAATCCAAGAAACGAAGATCCTCAGGCTATTATACAAGATATTTATCAAGGTATAGATAAACAAAAACAAACTATTTTGGAAATTGATAGAAAAAAAGCGATTGAGTTGGCAATTGATGAGCTTCAAGATGGTGAAATACTATTGGTTTTAGGTAAAGGTGATGAGGAATTTCAAGAAATTAAGGGTAAATTTGTCCGATTTGACGATAGAGTGGTAATAAGGGCTAAAATTAAAGAAAAATTTAATATATAATTAACTAGAATGTGGTACAAAATTATTAATTAAAGGAAGATTATGACAATACCACAACCTGCGTTTTATATGTTTAAGTGCGAACAATCATCGCCACCTGGAATGCCAAAGCCAAGCTGTGTTAATAATGAAACAAAAGATTTGTATGGGCATTTGGGCATGAAGCTTATGGAAAAAGGTTTAATCGCAACAGTAGTACCAGTTAGAACTGCTTGTTTAAATAGATGCCAACAAGGACCGGTTATGTTGGTTGAGCCTGGACACTATATGTATGTAAATAATAAAAAAAAAAAAATTGATAGAATTATTGATGAGCATATAATTGGTGAAAAGCCAGTAGAAGAGTATTTAATAGATGAAGAGTTTTGGGGTAAACCAATGACTCCAGAAGAAGCTATGAAGATGGTGGGAAGGTAAAAAGCCATGATGATCGATATGCTCTATAGCAAAATCCATAGAGCTAGCATAACCGATGCAAATCTTAATTATGTTGGATCTATTACGATTGATAAAGAGTTAATGGATGCTGCTAAACTTAGGGTAGGGCAAAGAGTTGAGATTGTCAATATTAATAATGGTGAGAGGTTTGCAACATATGTCATAGAAGGTAAATATGGTAGTAAAGACATGTGTTTAAATGGAGCAGCTGCTAGAAAAGCAGAAATTGGTGATAGAGTTATTGTGATCGCTTATGCAAGTATGAGCTTAGATGAGGCTGAGATTTTTAAACCTCATGTTGTGTTAGTAGATGAGAAAAATAATATAGAAGAGATACGAGATTATGTTTGATAAAATGGACTTTAGCCAGATGGGTGAAATATTAAAAAAAGCTCAAGAGAGTGCACAAAAGATACAAGAAGAGAGTGAAAAAAAAGAGTTTATTGCCAAAAGTGGTGGAGGACTTGTCAAAGTTACTATAAGTGGTAAAGGTGAAGTTGTTGATTTGAATATTGATGATTCACTGTTTGAAGATAAAGAGTCTTTACAGATACTTTTAATTAGTGCGATAAATGATGCTTATAAAATGGTCGAAGAGGATAAAAAACTCTCAGCCTCATCAATGTTAGGTGCACTCACTGGATTTACAAAATAGTCTAATAATGCTACATGAAAAGAGTGAAATTTTATTAAAAGAGTTTGAAAACTTTTTACATACTAATCTACCAAATTGTAAAAGTTTTCATCCTCATTTTGAAAAAGCTCTACATGATATATTAAAGCTTAAAGGTAAGAGATTTAGACCATTGCTACTTTTGAGTGTTGTTGATATATATGAGCCTTTACTTGTGCCAAATAGTTTAAGTGTTGCTATGGCTTTGGAGATGATTCATACATACTCATTGATACACGATGATTTGCCAACTTTTGATAATGCTAGTTTAAGAAGATCACACCCAACACTTCATGTAACCTATGATGAAGTTACTGCTACTTTAGTAGGAGATGCTTTAAATACAGATAGTTTTTTATTTATTGCAAATGCACCACTTAGTAATGATACTAAAATAGCACTGATTAGAGAGCTGTCATCCAATGCTGGAAGTTCAGGAATGGTTTTAGGACAGGCAATAGACTGTTTTTTTGAAAATAAAAAATTAACTTTAGATAAGCTTACATTTTTACATATTCACAAAACTGCTAAACTTATAGCTTGTAGTTTAAAAATGGGAGCAATTATTGTTGATTTGCCAAAAGAGAAACAGGAGCTAATTTATGAAATTGGTTTAAAAATAGGTCTATTGTTTCAAGTTCAAGATGATATTATTGACGCTACAAAAACTACCAAAGAGGCTGGAAAGCCAACAAGTAGTGATACAAATAAAAACTCTTTTAGTAATTTGCTTGGAGTAAAAGGAGCTCTAAAAGAGAAAACTAAACTTATAGATGAGATAAAAATTATCACAAAAAAAGTTGATTCTAAATTGGAGCAAAGAGTCTCTAATATGATAGATACTTATTTAAAATAAAGGAACTTTATGTTTGATTCTCAAATGCTTTTAAAAATGGCAAATACTGTTAGATTTTTATCGCTAGATATGATCCAAAACGCCAATAGTGGTCATCCAGGTGCACCTTTAGGATTAGCAGATATTGTAACCGTACTTGGAATGCATTTAAACCACAATCCAAAAAATCCAAAGTGGTTAAATCGTGATAGGCTTATTTTTAGTGGTGGACATGCAAGTGCTATGATATATTCACTACTATATCTTTGGGGATATGATTTAAATCTTGATGATTTAAAAAATTTTAGGGTTATTGATAGTAAAACTCCAGGACATCCAGAATACCCAGAAGTTCCAGGAGTAGAGATTACAACTGGACCATTAGGACAAGGTATTGCAAATGCTGTTGGTTTTGCTATGGCTTCAAAATATGCCTCTAAACTTTTAAATAGTGAAAATACAAAAATAATAGACCATAAAGTTTACTGTTTGTGTGGTGATGGTGATTTGGAAGAGGGAATTAGTTACGAAGCTAGTTCATTAGCAGGTCATCACAATTTAGATAATTTGGTAGTAATTTATGACTCTAATCAAATTACAATAGAAGGCGATACAAGTTTAGCTTGGAGTGAAAATGTCAAGCAGAGATTTGAAGCACAAGGTTGGAGAGTTTTTAGAATTGATGGGCATAATTTTTCAGAAATCAACCAAGTTTTATCTGATATAAAAATAAAACAGTCAAAACCGTGTTTAATTATAGCAAATACAGTTATTGCTAAAGGATCTTGCAAGTATGAGGGTAGTGCAGATGCACATGGTTCACCTTTGGGTGAAGAGGATATAAAGTGCTCTAAAAAAAGAGCAGGTTTTGATCCTGATAAAAAGTTTTTTGTTGATCAAGAGGTTTTAAAAAATTTTAGAGAAGCAATTTCTAAGGGTGATTTATTAGAAAGAGAGTGGAATCATCGTCTGATACAAGCCCCATTAGCTGAACAAAATGAGACATTAAAAGCACTACTAAATCCTGATTTTTCTAAAATTGATTGGCCAGAGTATGAAGATGGAGCTTTAATTGCTACAAGAGATAGCAATGGACAAATTTTAAATGCTATTGCAAGAGCAATTGTTGGGTTTGTAGGTGGAAGTGCTGATCTTGCACCTTCAAACAAAACCAATTTAAAAAATATGGGTACATTTCCAAATGGCAGGAATATGCATTTTGGAATAAGAGAACATGCAATGGCTGCCATTACAAATGCAATGGCACTTTATGGGCTTTTTATCCCATTTAATGCAACATTTTTTATTTTTAGTGACTATATGAAACCAGCAGTTAGATTGGCTGCTCTTATGGGCATAAAAAACTATTTTATATGGACACATGATAGTGTTGGTGTTGGAGAAGATGGGCCAACTCATCAACCAATTGAACAATTAAGCCAGTTTCGTGCAATGCCAAACTTTTATACCTTTAGACCTGCTGATGCAAATGAAAATATAGCATGTTGGCAAGTTGCACTTGAGTTAAATGCACCTTGTGGTTTTGTATTGAGTCGTCAAAAACTTGAAACTTTAAAAAGAGATCAAATTGATTTTAATGATATAAAAAAAGGCGGCTATCTATTAAAACAGAGAAAAAATGCGTCAATTACTCTTATTGCAACTGGAAGTGAAGTGATGTTGGCTTTAAAAAGTGCTTGTCATTTACAAGAGAAAAGTATATATGCAAATGTTGTCAGCATACCTTGTTTTGAACTGTTTGATCAGCAAAGCGATGAGTATAAACGAAGTGTTATAGATCCAAATACCAAAGTATTAGCAATAGAAGCAGCCAGTGGGTTAGAGTGGTATAAATATGCTGATGATACTCTTTGTATGAATAGTTTTGGAGCAAGTGGTGAAGCTAAAGAGTTATTTAAAAAGTTTGGTTTTACTTATCAAGAGATTGAAAGAAGAATAAAAAGATTGCTTAATTTTTAAAAGTGTTGCTTTTTGTAATCTTGACTTAACTTTTTCTGCTTTATATAATTTTTATTTTAGTAATTATATTAAAAAAAATTAGTAATTTAGCCAATTATTTAAATTATTATAATATAATTAAAATATAAAAGTAAAAAAATATTTTTATATAAATGGTAAAATAGAAATGCTTTTAGATAAAATATCTTTTGGGATATATTGAATGTGTCCTTAAAATATAACAATAAGGAAAATTTGTGAAAATATTAATTACTGGTGGAGCTGGTTATATTGGTTCACATGTTGTTAAACAATTAGGAGAACAAGCATCTCATAATATAACTGTTTTAGATAATTTGACAACTGGATTTCAAGACTCTATTCTTTATGGTAATTTTATTAAAATGGATTTAGGTGATTTTGAAAGTGTTGAAGAGCTTTTTAAAGATAACTCGTTTGATGCGGTTATTCACTTTGCAGCTAGTTTAATTGTTCCTGAAAGTATTCATAATCCTTTAAAATATTATTTAAACAATACTGCAAATACAGCAAATCTTATAAAATTATGTGTCAAATATAAAGTAAATAAATTTATATTTTCTTCCACAGCAGCTGTTTATGGTGAACCAGAAATAGATAAAATTCCAGTAAATGAGATGAGTGAAACGATTCCAATTAACCCTTATGGTAGTAGTAAACTTATGAGTGAAATAATTTTAAGAGATAGTGCAATTGCTCATGATGATTTTAACTATATAGCTTTGAGATATTTTAATGTTGCTGGAGCTAGTATAGATGGGCGTATTGGACAATCTACCAAAGATGCTACACATCTTATAAAAGTGGCTTCTGAGTGTGCTCTTGGAAAAAGAAATAAAATGTATATATTTGGTGATGATTATCCGACAAATGATGGAACCTGTATAAGAGACTATATACATGTTGAGGATTTGGCAAATGCACATTTAAAAGCTCTTGAATATCTTGACCATTATAAGCAAAGTGAGATATTTAACTGTGGATATGGGCATGGCTTTAGTGTTCAAGAGGTTTTAGAAACTATGAAAAAAGTTAGTGGAGTAAATTTTAGAGTTGAAACAATTGAAAAAAGAGTTGGGGATCCAGCAATTTTAATTTCAGATAATACAAAAATTAAACAAAAGATGCAGTGGATACCAAAATATGATGATTTAGAGCTTATTTGTAAAACTGCGTTAGAGTGGGAAAAAAAGATTTAACGATACTATCAAGGAGTATGCATAACGATGATGAATATAGTTAAAGATATTTCAATGTTTCTATTTATATTTAGTATCTATAATGATAATCTAACTGTTGATTTTGTTGGAGGAACTGTTTTTAAAATCATGCAGTTACAATTTTTAATTATACATGCAAAAGATATCTATATAGCTTTTTCTATGCATAAAAATAGGGTTGTTAAATCTTTTTTAATCTTTTTTGCCATACTATTTACTATAATATCATTAACAGAAGTTATCTATTTTAATAATATTTTATTAAAATCAATTCCTCTATTTTTAACTATTGTAGCAATATATATATATTTTAGCTATTATGATAATCTTGAAAAAGTTCTTTACATGATATGGGCAGTTATGATTATAAGTGCAATTTACTCTCTTTTTGCTCCAACTGTTAATCCATGGACATTTAGAAGATCTGGTGGAACTGTTGATCCAAATGAGTATTCGATGCAACTTTTAACTGTTATCTTTTTTACTATATATCTTTATATAAAAAATAAAAATATTATCTTTTTATTAGGTTCACTCGGACTTTTCTTTTATAGTTTACTATTTGCAGGTTCGAAATCTTCTATACTTGTTTTAGGTATAGTCTCTTTGTATGCAATCATAGTTAAATTTGATTTTGTAGTGAAAAAAATTTTATCGCTAAAAGGTTTAATTGGAATTATAATAGTAATAGCTATACTATTTAGCTATAATTTTTCTAGCATAAAAGCTGTTTCAGGCATGGAAGAAAGAGCACATTCAACTGGAACTATGCATCAAAGATTTATGGCTTGGAAAGCTGGGTCTGAAATGATTAGAGATAATTTTCTTTTAGGAACCGGATTTGATTCATTTGCAAAATCATCAGTAAATTATTTGGATAAATATTTATCTCAATATGATGGTTTAGCTGCACACAATATCTTTGTAAAACTATTTGCTGAAACTGGTGTTTTTCCATTTATTGCTTTTATTGTTGCTCTTATTTATCTTTTTACAACAAATTTTACTCAAATTTTGAGAAGTGATTACTTTTGGCTTAGTTTAGCAGCTTATGCTACCATACTAATGGGAATGACACTTTCACTGATTTATAATAAATTTTTTTGGTTTCCATTGGCATTTTTAACATATGCAACAATGATAACTTCAATGACACAAGATCAGAAAGATAAAGAGATTGATGGAAAAATATCTTAAGTATTATCATACTCTTAAGTATTTAAAAAGTACTCAAATTTGGTTTAGAATTTTTTATGCTTTTAGAAATAAAATAAGAAAAAAAACTAAATTTTGCTATAGTTACACTAAAAAATCCAACTCTATAAAGTTAAATTT
>JALWLB010000128.1 GCA_027081145.1 Campylobacterales bacterium | reverse complement strand
TACACTATTTTTAGCATCAATAAAACTAACTGTATCTCCTACAACTCCATCCAATCCACCATCAATAATATCATCACCAATTCCACCATCAAGAGTATCATCTCCACTACCACCCTCTAATGTGTCATTTCCGGCTTTTCCATATAGTTTATCATTACCAGCATTAGCTATAAATATATTATCAAGATCGTTTCCGCTTAATTTATCATTTTGATTTGTTGCAATTATCTTTTCTATATTTTCTACTCTATCATATCCTTCACCTGAAACATATTTTGATTCTAAATCTGCCTCAATTGAAGATGTTTCTAGCTGAGAATAGTCAATACTATCAATTCCATCTCCACCATCAATACTATCATTTCCATCTCCTCCTTGAAAATAGTCATCTCCATCATTTCCTTTTAGGGTATTGATATTTTCGTCTCCTATTAAGGTATCATCAAAGTTTGATCCAGATGCATTTTCTATATTTTCTAATCTATCTATACCATCTCCAGTAGCACTTCCATAGGTGCTTGAGCTATCTTTACTTGCAGGATCTTTTAAAAATACACTAACACTATTTGCTGAGTTTATAAAACTGGCTGTATCGTTTCCACTCTCACCATCTAAAATATCATTTCCACTACCACCAAGAAGAGTATCATCACCAATTCCACCTTCAAGTGTATCATCCCCTTGCAATCCAGAGAGAGTATCATCTCCATCTTCACCTTTGATTATGTTTTTATTTGAATCACCCTCTAGCGTATCACTAAAACTACTACCAAAAAGATTTTCTATATTTTTTATGATATCTTCACCTTGACCGGTTGCTTTTTGATTTTGTAAACTAGCATCAATTGCATTTTGAGATGCCTTAAAATCTAATATATCAACCCCATCTCCACCATCAATTGTATCATCTCCTAAACCAGCTTCTATGGTATCGTTACCATCACTAGCATCAATTGTATCATCTCCTTCAAATGCCTCTATAGTATCATCAACATATCCACCTACAATGTTACTATCTTGCCTAGAAGCTAAAATAATATTTGAATTTGGCTCTCTTGATAATACAAAACCTAAATCTTCATCACCATCATATGTATAATCTTGTTCCGATTTTATATTCTTTAGTTGAATACCAATAGTTTTTTTAGCAACTCTTTCGGTCTCTTTAGGAGTGATAATCTCTTGAGGATTATCTGGATCTTGAACAATATTATTGATATTAAAAAATGAGTACAATTCAAAATCTATACTAAAATCGCTAACTGGTGCATCTTTTTTATATTTAAGAACAAACTCTATATCTTTACCGTTTGAGCTAAATCCATCTTGTACTTTCAGTGTTGGATCTTTTAAAGCTTCTTGTTCACTAATTGCTCTTTTAATAGTCCAAACTCCACTACCATTATATGTTCCATCCAATACTTCAAAACTATCTGGAACATTTTTCAAAATTATCGATTCAACCCTAAATCCATCAGGCTGTTTTGGAGTTATTGATATGAGTTTAGAGATACTATCTTTATCAAACCAAATACTATTATCAGCTATAATGTTGGCTTTTTGATTATAGGAGGAAAAATCTAATAGCTCTTGTTCCATTTGAGCCTCTCCACTACCATCATATCTAGCTCTTACACTACCACCTCCACCTTTAACTTCAATAATATCAGATCTTACATCAACCTGTTTTTGAGTTTGAAAAAAACCTATCTCAAATTCAAATGTTGCCATTACATCTGAAGTTGAGCTATCCTCTTCTTGTTTTTGGGCAACTGCACTAGATTCATCCACTACTGGTTTGAAATATGCGTTAAAGTCATTCTCTTCACTAGTGTCTTGATTAACATCAATATCATCTTCAATCTTAATCATTTTTAATGATTCATTCTCTTTTTGATCAGATAGTGATTGATTTTGCTCTTGTTGATTTTGTATTTTAGCTTGTTGTATCTGTTGCTCTTTTGCAAGCTCTTTTAACATTTTTTCTCTATTTTCAAGCTCTTTAGATTTCTCTTCTAACTCTTTGGATTTGTTTTTTATCTTTTCATTCTCTTTTTCTAACGCCTCTTGTAGGTTTGCTAACTTTTTTTCAAGTGCTACTATCTCATCTGTTACAACTGCTTCAATAGGAACCTCTGTACTCTCATCGGCTTGAACTAAGATAGTGCTTATCTCTAATGTTTCGCCATTTGGAAGTATAATTTTTGGTGGATTTTGCTCAAATGCTTGTATTGACATAGCGACAAAGACTACTTCACCACCATTTGGATATTTTACTATAATATCATCACCCACAATTTTAAAAGAGGCTTTAGTTATATCAAAATTAAAATGTATATTATCTCCGGGTCTGGCATATACACTGATACTTTCATCTTTTTTAGGATGTTTTAAAATTTCTATTTTTTTATCAAGATATTTTACTTTAGAATTTGTTTGTTTAGACATTGTTTACCTTATTGAAATTTTTAGAGATTCCTTAAAGACTTTATCAATAAAGTATCGACCAAATTCAAAGATATTTTAATTTTATTTACTCTTTTGTTGCTATTTTACTTTTAATCTTATATAGCCATATTTGTATTTTTCATCTTTATGATCTGTTGTATTTATAAGTATATTTGAGAGCTTCACTCCAGCTTTTTTTAATGCATTTTTAACATTTACAACTCTTGAAATTGTAACTCTCTTTTTTACTGTATTGCTTATAACATTGATAGGATAAGCAGTTGAGATTTCAATCTTTTTATTTGATTTTTTTGCTCTATTTGCAAATGAGACAAGTTTTTGTTTTGTAGCTTTTTGTAAAAACATATTTGAGGAGCTATACTCTATTAATAACTCATTGTTAGATAGTCTTTTTACAAGTTGTTCTGTTTTGGTTCTTTCATTTTGGCTAATTGTTGAGCTACTCTCCTCTTCTCCACCACTAAATAGTGAATTGTTTCCAGCACTATCAAGCTTTGGTTTTTCTACTTTTTGTAGAGTAATCATATCAGTTACATCAATTCCAGCTTGTAAATTATCTACCTGTGAGACTGTTTTTGCATCTGAGCTTATAGTTGAATTAAATTGCATATAATAAGCCACATTTACAATAAGTACCAA
>JALWLB010000127.1:28452-41354 GCA_027081145.1 Campylobacterales bacterium | reverse complement strand
ACTAGCTACACCTTTGTCCAGAAAAATTATATCATATCTTGGATCTTAAGGACAACTATTTATCAAAAACTTAGTTTGAAATAATCGCTTTACACTTTATCTCTTGCTAAATTTAATGATAGACCCCCCCATCGTCATTAAACCCTACAACTAAATTCAGCTAAAGTCTTTTTTAGAGTTGATGCTGCGTTTTTTAGCTCTTGTGTTGTTTTGCTTGCATCGGCTATGCTACTATTATTTTTATGAGAGAGTGATTTTATTTTACTCATGGTTGATATAAACTCTTTCATAGTTTTTGATGATTCTTCGGCTGAAGTGGTTGTTTTTTCTATATTTTCAACTGCATCTTTCATAACCTCTGTAACTTCATCAACTTCATTTTGTACATCATTTGATATTTTAGTTAAAGACTCTATGCTTGTAACATTTTTATTCATTTCTCCACTTGTATCTATGATAGCTTGTACTATTACACTTATAGTAGCATTTATCTCACTGAGTGATTTTTGAGTTCTCTCTGCAAGTTGTCTAACTTCATCAGCAACAACAGCAAATCCTCTTCCATGCTCCCCTGCTCTAGCTGCTTCAATAGCTGCATTTAGTGCCAATAAATTTGTTTGATCTGCTATATCACTTATCACACTTAAAACAGATTTTACCTGTTCAGCATCACTACTAAGTTGATTTAGTTTTTCTGCCAACATAATTTCACTCTCAGAGTTACTATTCATTTGCTCTATCATTTGTATAATTTTATTTTTTGCATTATCAAGCTTTTCTTGGGCTTGTTGCATATTTTGTTTTGTCTCATTTGCTTCATCTGCTGAAGCGGATAAAATATTTTGTAAATTATCTGCACTTGTTGCACTCTCTTCTACCATGGAGACTTCATTATCCATATTTACAGTAATTGTTTCAAAAACACTATTGATTTTATCAGCTACTGCTTGATTTTGAGTAGTGCCACTTTGTGCATTTTTTATAGCTTTTGAGGTTGAGACTATAAGCTCTCTAACAGCTCTTGCGATTGATCCTATCTCATCTTTACTTGATATATCTATTTTTGTACATAAATTTTTTGATTTTGCTATTGCTTCTATTTTATTTTTAAGTTTTGCAATGCTTTCATTCATCCCTTTTATTAAAAATAGTGCAAAAATAACATTAAATAAAACTGCCACTACTGCTAGTATAGAGTGAAAAACTACACTTGAAGTTATAGCAGTTTCAAAATTATCTATATTAGAGTTTAGATATTTTGCAGTTTCATCATCAATCTCTTTTAAAATATTTATCTTTTGTGTAATAGTATCAAACCAATATTCAGCATTTACATCAAAACTTCCCTCACTAGCCTTTGCTATAGCAACTTCACGCATTCTTTGTACCTCTTTGACCGGTCTTGAATCCATCTTTGTTTTATAAAAGTTAACGAGATCTTGAGGTGCAAATCCTTCATAGGCTTTTAAAAATGCTTTTTGTTGTGCTACTAATGATATAAATTTTTGATACATTAGTGGAGTAAAATTATCCATTGCAAAAACACCACTCATGACAGCTCTCTCAATTCCAGCTCTCTCTTTTGCCTCTAAAAATACAAAATAGGCTGCCAATGCTTTTGTGATCTCATTTTGAGGAGAGTTTTTAGCATTATCACCCATAGTAGCTAACATTTTTGCATTCATATTTGTAAAATAATCTATAGCCTCTTTTAAAGGAATACTAAGAGATGATATTTTTTCTCTCATCTCATCAAGACGATTCAGATCAGATATAACTTTGTCTGTTTTTATCTTAATATCTTTTGAGAATTGATCAAAATTAAAAGTTTTAACAAAAGCTAAAAATTTCTCTTTTTGCTTGTCTGTCTGTTTTCTTTGATTTTCAAGTTTTGTTTTAAATTTTGCTCCATTTGATCCTATAAAACCAGCACTTGCACCTCTCTCTTTTTGGGTCTCATGAAGTATAAGACTAATTTGAGAGCTAAGTTGAGATAACTCTTTTACCTTGGTTACATCTTGCTTTACTTTCCAATCTCTAAAGACAACTGAGCTTGCAAAAAATACAATCAAAACTGATGGAATCAGCATCAAAAGTAGTAGCTTGTTTTTAATCGTCATGTTTGATAACATTTATTACTCCTAAAATTTAATATTTCTAATAAAGCATATCGACAAATCAAAAAAAAAGTGTAACTATATTTAAACTTAAAGATATATTGTCATACAATAAAAAATGTCTTGTTATGAAACTTTTATAACTTTACTATTGCACTACAATAAAACTCACAATATAACCGGTTTAAAAACCAAAGATGAGATCAAGATTAATATTCAAGATGCAATTTTTCCTATAAAATATTTAAAAAATATAAAAACTGCCATAGATGTTGGAACTGGAGCGGGGTTTCCTGGACTTATTTTAGCTATGGCTATGCCACAAACTTTTTTTTATCTAGTTGAACCTATATCTAAACGAAGTGCATTTTTACACCTAGTAAAAGCTAAATGCAATTTACAAAATGTAAAAATCGTAAATGATCGTATAGAAAATTTAAAACCTTTTAAAGTTGATCTTATCACCTCTCGTGCAGTTACAAAGACAGATCTTTTGATAAAGTTGGCTCATGATTTTATAACTCCTGATACAACTTTGCTTTTTTACAAAGGTGAGAGTGTTGAGGATGAGTTAGATAAAAAATTTAGCTATAATATAGTAAAAAGAGATAAAAGAAGATATCTATTTATAAAAGGAATAATTTAATGTTTAAGATATTGATATTGGGTGGGATCATACTTATAGTCTATATTTTATTTTTTAAAAAGCCAAAAAAAGATAGTAAAAAAAATGAAGAGTTAACTATGTTAGAGTGTCAAAAGTGTGGAACTTTTATAAGTGATAAAGAATCCATCAAAAAAGATAATAAAATATTTTGCTCAAACAGGTGTGCTACATGATAATCATTGGTCATCCAGATATAGAGTATAAACCACTCTACATGATATCTACTACCAAAGATATCTCAAATACCCCGCCAAATTCTACTGTAATTTTTAAATATGATCCCATTTTGTGTAAATATTGCAAACAAAATAGTGTCGATTTTGCACTCTTTGTAAAAGATATAAAAGAGATACTATTTGCATCTGCTTTTGAAGCTAGGTTTATAATCTGTAACAAAAAGCTCTCAAAAAAAGCTCAAAAATTGGCAAATGAGTATATGTTTGATACAAAGATCTTACTACTTTGCAAAAGTGAAAAAAAGATGCTTTGGGCAGCCAAAAACTCTATAGATGGAGTTATATTTGATGATGCAATTTTAAAAGAAGGTTTTTGATTTTTGCCACATCAAAAGAGTCTATTGCACTTTGAAGCTCTCTAAGATATCTATTTAAAGGTTTATTATCATGTAATACAATATACTCTTGCAAAGTTTTAGCAAATGATTTTATTTTGTCTAAATCATTAGAGTTTATTGCATCTTCTAAAGATTGTTTTAATAGTTTTGATGTTTTGGGATCAAGATTTAATTTATCATCATTTTGTGGAGTGATTATAGTTGATTGAAAAATTTTACTCTCTTGTGCACTTTCAAATACAACATTTTTAAGCACTATTTTAAATGTTGTACCAACACCAACTTTGCTCTCTAGTGATATTGTACCATTCATCATTTGAAGTAATTTTTTTGTGATAGCAAGACCAAGCCCACTACCTTTATATTTTTTATGATCTTGTGTGCTTTGTTGCTCAAATATATTAAAAATCTTTTTTTGTTCATTTTTTGCAATACCAATTCCGCTATCTTCAACTAAAAAAATTAGATCAAGTTTTGACTTGTCTATGTTTTGAGCTTTTATGATAAGTTTTACAAATCCTTTATCGGTAAATTTGATTGCATTGCCTATTACATTAAATAAAATTTGTCTTAGACGAGTAGCATCTAATAAAAAAGTTTTTTGAGTGTTTGGATCTACCTCTAAAATAAACTTAAGTCTCTTTTGTTGCACACTTAAAGTAAACATATCGCACACTTCTTGTATAATATCATGTAACTCTATTTTTGATTTTATGATCTTCATTTTTCCAGCTTCGATTTTTGATAAATCCAATAGATCATTAATTAAAACCAAAAGAGTATTTCCAGCTGATTGTATAATTTTTATAAATGATTTCAAACGAGGATCTTTGATATTTTTATCGAGTATTTCAGCAAAACCTATTATAGAGTTCATAGGTGTTCTAATCTCATGAGAGATATTTGCTAAAAATTCAGATTTTGCTAAATTTGCACTCTCTGCTTTTGCTTTTGCGATTTTTAGTTCATTTTCTGCCTTTTTTCTTAAGTTTATCTCTTTTTGTAATTTTCTATTCCAAAAAAACATCAAAGCAGTAATCGATAAAAGTATAGCAACAATTTTTCCTATAAGTGCATAATCAACCTTAAGAATCTCTTTTTCAACATATTTGTTTTTAATCCAATCTTGCATAATTTTTTGGTGTTGATTTGTTGGGATATCATGTAGAGCTTTATCTATCATAGAGTGAAGTTCTTTAAGATCTTTTCTAATAAAAAATGTTAATTGCATCACTACATCACTCTTTCCTACTATTCGAAGTTCTTGCAAACCCATCTCAGCTAGTGTATAACTTGCTATTGACATAGATGCTAACATTGCGTCATATTTTTTAAGAAGTACTCCTTCTAATCCTTGTTGTATATTTTGAACCTCTATAAAAGATATATCAGGATGTTTTTTAACTATTTCATGTGTATAACCATAACCTTTTATTATAGCTATTTTTTTATCTTTAATATCTCTAATAGAGTTTACAAAATTATGATTTTTATTCATAATGATTACGATGGGATTGTTTATGTATGGGGCAACAGGGATAAAATCTTTTTTTAATGTTTCATCAGCGATATCTCCAGATATAATATCAACCTTGCCATTGTTTGCCATTTTTTGTGCATCTTCCCACGATTTTGATTGAATTTTTTCAAATTTTATACCAAGTTTTTTCTCTATGAGCTTTAAATGTTCAGCCACTATTCCTATATATTTGCCATTTTTGTCAAATGCTTCATACGGAAGCCAATTTGGATCGCCCGTAAATTTTATAATTGGATTGTTTTTTAGCCATGCTAACTCACTTGAAGAGAGTTTAATTAAATCATATTGAAAATTTGCAACCCATCTTTTTCGTATATTATAGTGCTCTTCTCTAGTTATGCTATTTATAGATTTTTGTATTATGCTAAATAAGATTGGTTTATCTTTTGCTATTGCAGTAGATGGTTTTGCTTGTAGCTCTTTAAATATACCCTGAATAATCAAATTTGAGAGCATATCGTTTTGTATGATATATGTTGTGGTAGAGATATTTCCTATATAAACATCGGCCTTGTTTAGTGCTACAGCCTCTAATGCCTCATTGTTTGATTTGGCAAGATACAGTTTTATATTTGGATGGTGCTCTTTGAACCAATCATGCCTAAAAGAGTCTTTTGTTAATGCAACCGTTTTATCTTTAAGATCTTCAACACTTTTAATGATTTTTGCATCTCTATGAGTAACATAAACCATAGGCAAAGATGTATAGGTTGTTGTAAAATTTAGAAACTTTTCACGACTTTTTGTTTTAACAGCACACGATAAACCATCAAGTTTACCAGCTCTCATTTGTTGCATAATTTCTGACCAGACTCCAGATTTTATGACAAATTTAAGTCCACTTCTTTTACTTATAAGATTTAGATAATCGGATACAATTCCAGTATGTTTACCATTTTCGTCTATAAATTCAAAAGGCTCCCACTTATAATCAGCCCCTAAAGTTACAGTAGGATTATTTTTAATCCACTCTTTTTCCTCTTTAGTAAGCTCTATTTGTGTTACATTAGCTTTTAAATATATAGCACATACAAAAAGTACAAGACTAATCTTGAGCAATTTTGATAAATTCATCAAGATGCTCTAAAAAGATTTCTACTAAATAAGGATCAAATTTTGATCCACTATGATTTTTGATGTACTCAACCGCCTCTTCTATACTCCAAGCCTCTTTATAAACTCTTTTATGTGTCAAAGCATCAAAAACATCGGCAATAGCTACGATGCGACCATATATATGAATATCCTCTCCAGCCAATCCTCGAGGATAACCAGATCCATCCCATCTTTCATGATGTTCATGAGCTATTATGGCAGCTGATTTTAAAATTTTTCTATCAAAATTTTTCAAAAGATTATAAGCTACACTAGCGTGTGTTTTCATGATATTAAACTCTTGAGGAGTTAATTTTTCTTTTTTGTGCAAGATATCATGTGGTATTGAAATTTTACCAATATCGTGCATAGGAGAAGCATCATAGATGAGATTTGCATCCTCTTCACTTAAGCTTTTATGATAGTGAGCTAATAGTCTTGAACACTCCGCAACTCTTTTTATATGTTTACCAGTTTCATCTGAAGTTGCTTCCATAAGCTCAGTCAAGATATATATCATCTCTTTTTGATTCTCTTCGAGTTCGCTTAAAAGTCTAGTCTCTTTTTTCTCTAGTTTTGATTGTAAATTTAGATTATGGTGTTTTAAAATCTGTTTTGATCTATAAAGCTCTAGCTGATGTTTTACTCTTGATAGTAGTTCATCTGCATGAAAAGGTTTTGTTATATAATCAGATCCACCAAGCATAAAACCTTTTTTTATAGAGTCGATATCAGATTTTGCTGTTAAAAATATGATAGGTATGTCGCTTAAAATTGGATCTTGTTTGATAGTTGCACAAACTTCATACCCGTCAATTCCAGGCATCATAATATCAAGCAGTATAAGATCAAATGTGTTTAACCTTATAAGCTCAAGTGCTTGTTTGCCATCTGTTGCAAAGGAGAATTTATAACTCTCCTCTTTGAGTGTATTCATGATGACTTGTATATTATCAGCAACATCATCAACTATTAAAACTCTAAAGTCACCATAATAAGGCAAAATACTCATCCCTAACTTTTTATTTAGTATATTAACATAAAATAACTTTAAAATAAAAACATTAACTTTTTATTATATCTTTTATGTTACACTAATTTAGTATTAAAATCTGTATATATAAGGGAAAAACATGGAAATTACAAAAACAGCTATTTTATTGATAAGTTTGACTCTTTTGTTTATCTGGATTGGTGGTTTAATTGGTGGAACTACTGGAATGATAATAGCTTTTATAATAGCACTTGGAATGAACTTTTTTAGCTATTATAATTCAGATAAACTTGTATTAAAACACTATAATGCAGTTGAGGTTGATTATGAAAGTGCAAGAGGGCTTTATTCGATAGTTGAAAGGCTTACTCAAAAAGCAAATCTTCCTATGCCAAAAGTGTATATTATACCAGATCATGTACCAAACGCTTTTGCAACAGGGAGAGATCATGAACATGCTGCTATTGCTGTTACTGAAGGATTACTTGAGCTTTTGGATGAAAATGAGGTAGAAGCTGTCATCGCACATGAGTTGGCTCATATAAAACATTATGATATTTTAATTTCTACTATAGCTGCTACAATTGCAGGAGCTATTGCTATGATTGCCAATTTTGGGACTTTTATAGGAGGAGGCAATAGTGAAAATAGACCAAATCCAATTATCATGATAGCCCTTATGATTATAGCTCCACTAGCTGCTTCTATAGTTCAAATGACAGTTAGTAGAAGCAGAGAGTATGCTGCTGATGAAAAAGCTGCTATACTAACTGGTCATCCTGAGTGGCTTCAGAGTGCTTTGGCAAAGTTGCAAGATTATAATACAAGAGGATTGATTCACAATGCTAAACCAGAATCGGCACATATGTTTATAATAAACCCTTTTACAGGTAAAAATTTTTCATTTAAAACTCTGTTTTCAACTCATCCAAGTACAGAAGATAGAATAGCAAGACTTGAAGAGTTGAAATTTGATATTAGTCTAAAGTAGTGCTACTCTTTTTCATGTAGGATTTTATCAAGTACAGCAAAGACTTTATCACTTGCGTTTTCCATCTCCATAAATGCTTCATTTAATTTTTCATAATCTAGTTGGCTTTTTTTAATTTCATCAAAAACTTTATGAGTAGCATTGTGTACTAAAGCGTGTGGGGTTTCGAGTGCATGAAAACTTGGCCTATTTTTAAAATTCTCTTTTCCTTCACCTTCATAATACCATTTACCAAGACGACAATTATGATGATCTACAAATTTAAACTCCTCTTTTTGAGTAGCCACACTTAAATAAGAGTTTACCTTCCAAAGTATATGATCTAACTTTGCCAATGCCATAAAAACTCTATCGTTGGTAAATTTTGAACACTTAAGTGTATTTCTCATAAAGTCCGTATTTTCAGCCAATATGTGATTTAATTCTCCAATAGAGTCGTTTGAGCCTATAATACTTTGAGAAATTTTAGAAAATTGAGTATTTAAACTTACAACATCTTGTCTCATAGATTGTAGTGATATACTAATTTCTGAGATAGCTTTATCTGTCTGATCTGCCAGTTTTCTAACTTCATCAGCAACAACTGCAAATCCTCTTCCATGTTCACCCGCTCTTGCAGCTTCAATAGCTGCATTTAGTGCCAATAAATTTGTTTGATCTGCTATATCTTTTATAAGTAAAAGTATGCTATCGACATTGTCTGCTCTTTGAGATAATCCTTCAACAGTATGAATTGACTCTTGTGAGAGTTGGCTTAACTCCTCTAGTGAATTTGAGATTGCAGCAGTTTTTTGGCTTGAAATTGATATATTATCTAAAAGAGTATGTAACTGTTTATTTGCACTTTTTGCATTATCGACCGATTCTGCTAAGTTTGTTTGAATATCTATTATATTAGCTTTTAAATGACCATTTTGATACTTCATAAGCTCTCTTGCTTCATCTTTTGATGAGTCTGTATTTGAGCTTGTATCTATTTTTGCTTTTAGATCATGTAGTTGTTGTTTTAATTGTCTGTTTTTGGCTCTTAATTGTTCATTTTCTGCCTCTAACTCTTCGATAAGTTCACTTTTTTTTGATGTTTTAAATATTGTCATATTTTAGTCCTCTGAAGTTTTAATAACTACATCGGATGTTTATAAAAAATATTTATACAATAATTCGTTTGATTGAAGGGGATAGTTTTGTTAAAATATCATAACTTATAGTATGAAAATATTTTGATAGTTTTTTAGCATCATCAAATATACAAATTTGCTCATCATCTGATTCTATACTCATACTATCCATAGAGACTCTACCCAAAATTTTGCTACTATTAGCGGTTGTTAAGCAACCTGTACCATCATATCTAAAAAAGCCATCACCATAACCTATATCATAAGTTGAAATTACCATATCTTTACTAGCTTTAAATACACCACCATAACCAACTCTTTCACCTTTTTTAAGCACTCTTGAGCCAATTTTTTCACCCCAAAGAGATAGTACAGGCTTTAGTGGAGTATTATCATGTAAAAGCTCTGTATAGCCATAAGTTGCAATTCCACACCGTGCAAAATCATCTTCATATGTTTTGACTCTTAAAATGGTTGCCGAATTTGCAGAGTGAAAGAGGGGTTTTTTAAATTTATATTTTTTGATAAATTTTATAACTTGTTTTTTTGCTTGTTGCCACTGATTTATTTGCCAAAAAAGATCATCACTATCTTCATCAGCACTTCTAAAATGAGTCATGACTCCATCTAATTTAAGCTCTTTTTGTGATATCAAATAAAAAGCTTTTTCTATCTCTAAAAAGCTTATGCCATTTCGATTCATTCCAGTATCTATCTTTAGGTGTATGGAGCTGTTTTTATCTAATTTGGAGATATCATGTAGAGAATTGATAGTAAAAGAGAGCTTTTTATTTGGTTGTGTATTGTATGAGTAAAGAATTAAGATATTTTCAAAATATTTTTGAATTTTTTTGGCTTCATCAAGATTTCTAACTATAGCTCTTTTGATACCAAATTCACAAGCCAAAATAGCCATCTCTACTAAGCCATGCCCATAAGCATTATCTTTTAAAACAACTGCAAGTTTATCAACTCCACCAACCTTTTGGCTTAGAGTTTTTAGGTTGTGAAAATATGCTTTTTTATCAAGCTCTATAAAAGACATTAATCCTCTTTTAGATATGTCCTAAATAAAAACCCACCAAGTTTTCTGGATTGATAATCAAGTTTAAAAAATCTTTCATACACCTCTTTTGCATCCAATTTGGTGTTTTGTGAAAAATCGTAACCAATATTTTTTGAGGGAATATTTTTATCTAAATATTCATAAAACTCTTCTCTAGTCTCTCTTAATTTTTTAAGCTCACTCTCAATCATATTTTTATCTAACTTCTCCATAATCGACTCCTTTATAAGTTGGCTGCAACTTTGTATGTTGGATCATCATCTTCGTATGTACAATATGGTCCTGCATCTTTAAGCAGTTGTTTACAATCTTTGCTCAAATGTCGCAGTGATAGTTTTTTCCCACTAGCTTCATACTTTTTTGTAAGTGCATCTATAGCTTCAACTCCTGAAACATCCATTACTCTAGTATCTTTAAAGTCAATAATAACATTTTTAGGATCATTTTTTACATCAAATTGCTCATGAAATGATGTAACTGATCCAAAAAATAGTGGACCATTTAATTTATAAACTTTTGTTTTACCATCATCTTCTAACTCACTGTGCGAATAAATTTTAGCATGTTTCCAAGCAAATACAAGTGCCGATATAATAATCCCAGCTATAACAGCAACAGCCAAATCAAACATAACAGTAACAATTGTAACTAAAATCAAAACAAAAGCGTCACTTTTTGGCATAAACTTTAATCTATTGATACTAGAAAACTCAAATGTTCCGATACTAACCATAAACATGATTCCAACTAAAACAGCAACAGGGATTATTGAGATAAGATCACTAAGACTAATAACAAACAGTATTAAAAGAGTTGCAGCGGTAAATGAAGATAATCTTCCAAGCCCACCAGAGCTATAGTTGATGATAGATTGACCTATCATTGCACATCCAGCCATACCACCAAAAAAACCACTTGTTACATTTCCAACACCTTGTGCAACACACTCTTTATTTCCACTACCTCTAGTATCACTCATCTCATCAAGTACAGAGAGTGTCAAAAGTGATTCAATCAATCCAACAAGAGCTACTAAAAATGCGTAAGGTAAAACCATCACAAATGAATCCCAACCATATATAAATTGAGGTGCATGAAATGATGGTAAATCTCCACTAATATCTGCTAAATCTCCAACCGTTTTTGTATCAAAATTCATAAAATATACAACTATAGTGATACTAACAATAGCAACCAATCCAGCTGGAATTGCTTTTGTGTATTTTGGGAGAAAGTACATAATAAGCATCGTGATAATTACAAGTGCGTACATGATATAACCTTCACCTTCAAAAAATTTAAATTGAGCAGTAGCGATAACAATAGCAAGACCATTTACAAATCCAAACATAGCAGGTTGAGGAACAAGTCGTATGAACTTACCCATTTTTAAAGCACCTATTATGATTTGTATAACTCCTGCTAAAATAGTTGCTAAAAGAATATGCTCAAGTATAATAATAGAAAGATCACTCATATTAAGTTCTAGTGCTTCATAATGCTTTTTTACTTTTAATCCAAGTCCTACAAATACAACAGCAACTGCCCCAGTTGCTCCACTAATCATGCCAGGCTTTCCACCCAAAATAGAAGTTATAAGACCTAAAATAAAAGCAGCATATAGCCCAACAAGAGGACTAACTCCTGCAATAAAACTAAATGCTATCGCTTCTGGAACAAGTGCAATAGCTACAACTGTACCAGAAAGTAGATCATTTTTGATGTTTGAGTTGGTATAATTTTTTAGATTGAACAAGTTTACTCCGATATAATAGATCTTCTTTACAAGTGTTAATAGGAGACTCAGACCAACGGTAGGATTTGTTTCCTAGTAATATTTGTAAAGAAGATCTAATGAAAAAAACAAGATTATACTTAAAGGTGCTTAAATGCTTGTAAATATACTAGATATTTTGTATGAACAAGAGTTTAAAAAAGTATCTTTTAATGCTCGAAAACAGCAAATTGTTTCTAAAAAAGTTATATTAAGTGGACCAAAACGAAGCGGTAAGAGTTATATTATTTTTGATAGGCTTAGTGAGTTAGAAAAAGAGGAGTTTTTATATATAGATTTTAATGATATTAGAGTTGATAAAGAGTTTATAAGATCAAATCTAAAAAATTTTCTACATGATAAAGCAATAAAAGTGTTAGTTTTAGAAAATTTTGATTTTTCATTTGAGATTCCTAACTGTCAAGAGATTATAATAAGCACTATACATGATATCTCTCTTGATGGTTTTACAAATCAAAAAGTTTATCCTTTGGATTTTGAAGAGTTTATATCTTTTAATAAAGCTCAAATAAATATCAAAAATTTATTTAATCTATATGCTAGTTTTGGAACATTTCCAGAGATTGTTTTACAAGATAAGATAAATTTTGTAACAAGTGTACAACTACTTACAAGATCATTTTTTGAAAATGATACAGAGTTTGCTATATTTAAAGAGTTTGTAATCTCTCAGGGTTTAAAACTTTCGATGTTTCAAGTATTTAACAAGATAAAACAGCATAGTAAAATTTCTAAAGATAAGTTCTATAACTTTACTAAAACACTTCAAAAGCAAAAAATTCTATTTTTGGTTGATAAATTTGAGTCTCCAAATGCTCCTAAAAAGATATTTTTGATAGATTTTGCATTTAAAAGTGCATTGAGTTTTAAAAAAGATTTTATAACAAGATTTGAAAATATTGTATTTTTAGAGTTGCTCAAAAAAGATAAAGAGATGTTTTATAC
>JALWLB010000127.1:0-28442 GCA_027081145.1 Campylobacterales bacterium | reverse complement strand
ATGAGATTAACTTTTACATCCCAAAAGAGAAAAAAGCCATTTTGATCTATCCATTTTTACTCTTAAATGTTATTTTAGATAAAGTTAAAAAACTTAACTTACAAAACATAAAAACTGTACAAATTATAACTTTAGAGTTAGAAAAGAGTTTTACAAAAAACAACACCAAATTTGAAATCATACCATTTTGGAACTGGGCTTTGCAAGAAGAAAGTGGATAGGTGTTTGATATATTTTATATATCATATGATATAATTATTGTATCAAGGGGGTTGTAAAATGTTGGAAGTTATTTTTGGAACAAAAAATCGTGAACTTACTTTGCAATATCTTTTTACTTTTGGTGAAGGGTATGCGAGAGAAATATCAAAATATTTTGATGTATCGTTGCCTTCTATTCAAAATCAATTACAACATTTTGAAAATCATGGATTAGCTCTTAGTAAAATGTCTGGTCGAACAAAGATATATTATATCAATCCAAGATATGCTTTTTTATCAGAATTAAAAGTACTTTTAGAAAAAGCAAAAACCTACTATAAACCTGAATTAAAAGAAAAACTTCAATTGCAAAGAAAAAGACCAAGAAGAGTGGGAAAACCTTTATGAGTAAAAGTATAAAAGATATGAATATGCAAGAGCTAGGTGGGTATATCTGTGATGCTCTTAAAAAGCAAAATATTTATGTCGTTTTATCAGGTGGCTCTTGTGTTGAAATATATAGTAAAGGAGAATATACATCACAAGATTTGGACTTAATAAATCAATATAATGAACATTTTAAAAAGATACGAAATACTATGAAATATTTGGGATTTAAAGAACACAATAGATATTTTATACATAAAGATACTGAGTTATTTATTGAGTTTCCTTCCGGACCTTTAGGAGTTGGAGATGAGGTTGTAACGGAGATAGCCGAAATTGACACTGAAGCTGGTGTTTTAAGACTTTTAACTCCTACCGATTGCATAAAAGATAGACTAGCCGCATTTTATCATTGGGATGATGAACAGTGTTTACAACAAGCAATATGGGTTGCAAATCAAAATAATTTTGATTTTGATTCTGTTAAAGCTTGGTCTATTTCTGAAAAGTGTGAAGAAAAATTTAATATCTTTCAAAAGAGATTAAAAGATAAAAAGCCTTTAATATAAATGAATTCCCAAAAGGTGGTGGTCAGAGGTGTGAAAAAAATAATCTACCAATACTCTCAGAATCAACCATAGGTAGAATTATTGCAAAAGATAAAGATAAAATGAGGTTTGCTCTTTTTGCAATCCTTTCTGATAATGGAAGTGAATTTATGAAAGAGTTTGAGTCTTTACTTCAACAAAAGGCTTTATCCCTCACCATTCACTTCAAATGAAATCTCCAGTACAATATTTACTTCAAAATCATAGTGAGTGTCATATGTTGTGGATTAATATAGTTTCTTGACATATTGATAGATACTCTCTATAATATTGTAACAATTTAAGGGTTTAAAATGCAACATATAGATAAACAGAGTCTTGAAAATGCCTATCGTTTGTTTGATAGTGGTGATATAAAAAATATTGAAGTAGGTACAGTAAAAGGGTTACAGCAGATACATCTTTATCTTTTTGATGGACTCTATGAATTTGCAGGGCAAATAAGAGAACAAAATATCTCTAAAGGTAATTTTAGATTTGCAAATAGTTTGTATCTTAAAGATATTTTGCCAAAAATAGAATCAATGAGTGAAGATAGTTTTGAAAAGATCATCGAAAAATATGTTGAAATGAATATTGCTCACCCTTTTATGGAAGGAAATGGTAGAAGTATGAGAATATGGCTTGATATGATTCTAAAAAAGAGATTACAAAAGGTTGTTAACTGGCAGTTTGTGAGTAAAGATGCCTATCTTCAAGCTATGGAGAGAAGTCCGATTAATGATTTGGAGCTTAGAGTACTTCTTGGTGCAAATTTGAGTGATGATATTCATAATAGAGAAATTATCTTCAAAGGAATAGAACAGTCTTACTACTATGAGGGGTATAAAAAATAAAATAGTAAAAGTCTATAAATATTGAATCTATCCGATCAAAGATAATAATTTTGAGAGATTTTTAGTAACATCATATATAGTGCATAAAAACAAAAGGAATCGATATAAAAAAGAGCTTAGACGCTTTGAAGAAGAGTATTTTGATGAAATAGATTGGTTTAAAGTCCGCTCTTGAGGCAGAGCGGTAGCCACCTGCGAGATGTATCTAAAGAGATACTTCTCTATACCAAATGGTATATCAAGAAGTCTATTATATATCGACAGAGCTAAAAAAGAGTTGAATGTCTTAGTATTTAACTATTATAATGTAACAATTTATGAGTAGAGATTCCCTAAAAGGTGGTGGCCAGAGACGGAATCGAACCGCCGACACGGTGATTTTCAGTCACCTGCTCTACCGACTGAGCTATCTGGCCAATGACTAAAGAAGAAAAATTATAGCTAAAAGTACTAAATATTAACTTAAATCATTTATGTATTTTATAAATTTTTCTCCTCTTTGTATATATGAGTCAAACTGATCTAAACTAGCAGCAGCTGGAGAGAGTAGGGCGATATCATGTATGGTATGAACTTTATCTATCTCTTTTACAGCATTTTGTAAAGTTTTGCACTCATGAGATGGTTTTTTGATATTTTTTATCAATTTGTTTGCATTTTTTCCTATAGCAAATACTTCAACATTTAAATTTTCCAAAAATTCAAACAATCTTGATAGATCAGCCCCTTTGTCATCACCTCCTAAGATTAGATTGATCTTTTTATTTTGATATCTTTTTAAAGCCTCAATAGTAGCATCTATATTTGTAGCTTTTGAATCATTTACCCATACTCTATTTTTACTATCTTTTAACTCTTCTATTTTATGTTTATCAATTTTAAAATTATTGATCGTATCGTAGCTAATTTTATCAAGAGTTATTCTCTCAACTGCCAAAGCCAACAAAGCATCTATCAAAAATGGCTCTTTTATATTTAATTTTGAGAGGTCTATATCAAAATATTGGGCTAAATCTTGTGGAGTTTTATAGCTAATCTTTAGTGCATCTGTTGGATACTCTTTGTACTTTTCAGGAATGATTACAATACCACTCTCATCAATGAGATCGAGTGGTTTTAGTTTAGCACTTTCATAATTTGCAAAACTTCCATGCCAACTTACATGATCTGGTGTAACTGGAAGCAGTATATAAAGATCTGGTTTGGCTTTATTTGTATAATGGAGTGTAAATGAGCTAGTTTCCAATATCCAAATAACATCATCAGGATCTAACTCTGCCAAAGGTACTCCTACATTTCCCCCAATAGAGCTTTTTTCGCCCTTTAGTAACTCTCCTACCATTTTTGTTGTAGTTGTTTTTCCATTTGTTCCACTAATCCAAATAGAATAGGGCATTTTGTTGGCAAATAGATCATACTCACTTATAAGGTTGTTTGCTTGTTGTGCAAGAGGATGATTTGGTGCAATTCCAGGAGAGATCACCTCTAGTGAACTTTTAGATGGATCAAAGAGTGAACTAGGAATTAGTCTATTACCAAACTCATCAGTTGAAATCTCTTTAAAATTATCATCAAAGATATCACAATTTTTAAATTTTTTTGCTATTGCTTTTGTTGTTTTTCCATAACCAAAAAGAGTCATTATCGAATCTTTATAGTGATAAGTGCAAGAAGATTTGATATAAGTGCAATTATCCAAAATCTAATAATTATTTTATTTTCTGCCCACCCTTTAATCTCAAAATGGTGATGAATTGGTGCCATATGAAAAACTCTCTTTTTTCTTGTTTTATAACTTCCAACTTGCAAAATTACCGATACAGTCTCTAGTACAAAAACAAATCCTACTAGCAAAAGTAAAAATTCATTTTTTGTAATTATCGCCATATAGGCTATAAATCCTCCAAGACTTAGACTTCCACTATCTCCCATAAAAATCTCTGCAGGGTGACAATTGTACCATAAAAAACCTATCAATGATCCCATGAGTGCCGTAGCAACTATCGCAACTTCTCCAACACCTTGAATACTTGGCAATAATAAAGAGCTACTAAGTATCGCATGACCACTTATATAGACAAATATGCTCAAAGCCATAATAGAAAAAATTGATGGCACAGTAGCCAATCCATCTAAACCGTCTGTAAGATTAACTGCATTTGAGGTAGATACAAAAACCATAATCCAAAAAATTATAGCAAATATTTGCATATCAAAGATTGGATATTTATAAAAAGGTACAAAAAGTTCAGTTGTAAAGCCTCCAAAATATAGATACAATCCTATAATAGAACTTATCAAAATTTGTAGTAAAAACTTTGCTTTTGATGATAGTCCTGATTCGTTTGATTTGCCTATAATTTTTGATATATCATCTTTTATCCCAATTAGTGCAAAACCTATAATTACTAAAAGTCCTCCAATTGCAAAAAAGTTATTTAATTTGATACTTAATATAGAAGCAATCAGAGTTGCTCCTAAAAAGATTAAACCACCCATAGTGGGTGTTTTTGCTTTTGCTTGATGAGTTTGTGGAGCTAAATCGTATATAGGCTGATTAGCTTTTTTATATTTTGCCCACTCTATAAATCGTGGCATAAGAAGCAAAGTCAAGCTAAAAGAGACAAAAAAGCTAAATCCAGCTCTTACTGTTATGTACTGAAATATGTTAATATCAAAAAACTGATAAAAAAGATAGAGCATCTATTTCCTAAAAATTATGATTAAAAATTAAAGCTATTGTAGTAAAATATCTCTTAAAGGAATAAAATGGATACAAATAGAGCTATACTTATTATAACAGATGGGATAGGATACAATCCAAACTGTACCAATAACGCTTTTGCCAAAGCAAAAAAACCAACATATGATTATCTATTTAAAAATGTTCCAAACTCACTAATAAAAACTTCAGGATTATCGGTTGGGCTTCCTGATGGACAGATGGGAAACTCTGAAGTAGGGCATATGTGTATAGGAAGTGGAAGAGTTCTATATCAAGATTTGGTTCGTATCTCTTTAGCACTAAAAGATCATTCACTAAAAAACAATAAAGTTTTACAAGATGCTTTAAATAAAAGCAACAATATTCACCTAATAGGGCTTTTAAGTGATGGTGGGGTTCACTCACATATTGAACACACTATAGGTTTGGCTAAAATTGCAAAACAAAATGGTAAAAAAGTATATCTTCATCTAATAACAGATGGTAGAGATGTAAGTCCAACATCTGCTAAAGAGTATATAAAAGAGATAAAAAAGATTGTTGATGATGATATAATTATCGCTTCAATATCTGGAAGATTTTATGCAATGGATAGAGATAATAGATGGGATAGAATCAAAGAGGCTTATAGTGCTATAGTTGATGCTACAATCCCTACAGATCTTGAAATTGAAGAGTACATAGATTTTGAGTATGATCAAGGCATTTATGATGAATTTATTGAGCCAGTCTGTTTTAATGGATATAAGGGTATTCAAAAGCAAGATGTAGTGATTTTAACAAACTTTAGAAGTGATAGAATGAGAGAGATTGCAACTGCGATTGGTAAAAAAGAGTTTGATGAATTTAAAAGAGATTATAAAGAGTGCTACATGATAACTATGACAAATTATGATGCTTCGTTTGATTATCCTATACTTTTTGATAAAACTCCTCCTAAAAATACTTTAGCAGAAGTTATTTCTAAAGCTGGGCTTCGTCAGCTTCATACAGCTGAGACTGAAAAATATGCTCATGTAACATTTTTTTTAAATGGTGGTATAGAAAAACCGTATGAAAAAGAAGATAGAGTTTTGATAGATAGCCCAAAGGTAAAAACTTATGATCTATTACCCCAAATGAGTGCTCCTGAAGTTGCAAAAGTGGTTGTAGATGGTATAGATAAAGAGTACGATTTTATAGTAGTAAATTTTGCAAATGGTGATATGGTTGGACACACTGGAGATATCACAGCTGCTATAAAAGCGGTTGAGAGTGTTGATAAAGAGATAGGGTTTATTTTACAAAAGGCAAAAGAGAAAAATTACTCAGTCATAATTGTTAGCGATCATGGAAATTGTGAACAGATGCGAGATCAAGAGGGCAATATATTAACAAATCATACAACTTTTGATGTTTTTTGTTTTGTGATTGATGATAGAATAAAGTGTATAAAAGATGGTGGCTTAAACAATATCGCACCAACTGTATTAAAGCTTATGGGATTAGAGATTCCAAAAGAGATGGATGGGCATTTGATTGAGGAGATGATAAGATAAAAACAGAATAAGGAGAAAAATAGTGAAATTTAGTGGAAAAAATGTTTTAATAACAGGTGCTAGTAAAGGTATAGGTAAGGAGATAGCAAAAACTCTTGCTGGATATGGGCTTAAAGTTTGGATAAATTATCGCTCAAACCCATCTTTGGCAGATGAGTTAAAAGATGAGTTAGAAGATCAAGGTTATCAAGCGGCAGTTATCTGTTTTGATGCTAGTGATGAAAATGCTTTTATAGATGGAATTAAGGCTATTGTTGATAGTGATGGAGAACTTGGATATTTGGTAAATAATGCAGGTATAACACATGATAAATTGGCAATTCGCATGAAACTTGAAGATTTTGATAAAGTCATAAAGACAAATCTTGATTCAACATTTATAGGTTGTAGAGAAGCTTTAAAAGTTATGAGTAAAAAGAGATTTGGGAGTGTAGTAAATATCTCATCAATTGTTAGTGAGAGTGGTAATATAGGTCAAGTAAATTATAGTGCAAGTAAAGGTGCTATAAATTCGATGACAAAAAGTTTTGCATTAGAGGGCTCAGCTAGAGGAGTTAGGTTTAATGCTATAACACCAGGTTTTATAGCAACTGATATGACAGAAAAGTTAAGTGATGAGGTAAAAAAGTCTTATACAGATAAAATCCCTTTAAAAAGATTTGGAGATCCTATAGATGTTGCTGAGGCAGTTGCATTTTTACTTAGTGATAATTCATCTTATATAACTGGTGAAATACTTAAAGTTAATGGTGGAATGTATATGTAATTTATACAATATTAATAATTTTTTGCTAATATAACGCAACTTATAAATCAAGGAGAAGAAATGGCGTTAATAGATGATGTAAAAGCGGTGGTTGTAGAACAATTAAATGTAAACCCAGATGAGGTAAAAGAGGATTCAAAATTTGTTGAAGATTTGGGAGCTGATTCGTTAGATGTGGTTGAACTTGTAATGGCACTTGAAGAGAAGTTTGATATTGAGATTCCAGATAGTGATGCTGAGGGAATTGTTACTGTTGCAGATGCTATAAAATATATTGAAGAGCATCAATCATAAAAAGACCCGATTTCGGGTTTTTTAAATAAGGAGAGAATTTGAAAAGAGTTGTCATAACAGGTATGGGAATGATAAACTGTGTTGGAATGGATAAAGAAAGTTCTTTTAAGGCTATTATTGATGGTAAGTGTGGCATTAAAAGTATTTCTCTTTTTGATACATCTAAACATTCGGTTTCAATTGCTGGTGAAATAAGCGATTTTGATCCTACAACTGTTATGAATCCAAAAGAGGTGAAAAAAGCTGATCGATTTATTCAATTTGGTATAAAAGCGGCACAAGAGGCTATGGAAGATGCTGAATTTGATGAAATTGATAGTGAGCGATTTGGCATTAGCTCAGCTTCTGGTATTGGAGGTTTGCCAAATATAGAAAAAAATACAATTATGAGTAGCACAAGAGGTCCTCGAAGAATTTCACCATTTTTTATACCATCTTCTTTGGTAAATATGCTTGGTGGATTTGTCTCTATTGAACATAATTTAAAAGGACCAAATCTCTCATCTGTTACTGCATGTGCAGCTAGTACTCATGCTATTAGTGAAGCTGTAAAAACTATCATGCTTGGTGGAGCCGATAAAATGCTTGTTGTTGGAGCTGAGGCTGCAATTTGTGATGTAGGAGTAGGTGGGTTTGCTGCGATGAAAGCTCTTTCAACTTCAAATGATAATCCACAAAAAGCGTCTCGTCCATTTGATGCCAATAGAAATGGTTTTGTGATGGGTGAGGGTGCTGCCGCACTTGTTTTGGAAGAGTATGAAGATGCTAAAAAAAGAGGAGCTAAAATTTATGCTGAAGTCATAGGCTTTGGTGAAAGCGGTGATGCAAACCATATCACAACTCCAGCACCTGAGGGTGAGGGTGCTTATAGAGCTATGAAAGCAGCACTAAAAATGGCTGGTGGTGTAAAAATAGATTATATTAATGCTCACGGAACTAGCACAAAGTATAATGATTGGTATGAGAGTATGGCTGTTAAAAAGCTATTTGGAGGAAAAGAGAACACTCCTCCTATTAGCTCAATCAAAGGACAAATTGGTCACTGTTTAGGTGCTGCTGGGGCGATTGAAGCTATTGTTTCTATTATGGCAATGAGAGATGGTGTATTGCCGCCTACTATTAATTATGAGGTGGCTGATCCAGATTGTGATCTTGATTATGTTCCAAATGTTGCAAGAGAGGCTAAGATTGATACAATTATGAGTAACTCATTTGGATTTGGTGGAACTAATGGCTCTATAATTATTAAAAAGGTCTAAAGGACTAACATATGGTAACATATCTTGATTTTGAAAAAAATCTAAATAAAATTGATCAAGAGTTGCAAGAGGCTAGAGCCAAGGGCAATACCAGTGAGATTGAAACATTAAAGAAAAATTTAGAAAAAGAGACAACAAAGCTTTATACAAATCTTACAGATTATCAAAAACTTCAACTTGCTCGTCATCCTGATCGTCCATATGCACTTGATTATGTTAGAGGTATTTTAGATGATGCTTATGAAATACATGGTGATAGGCTTTTTCGTGATGATCCAGCGATAGTTTGTTATATAGGTTATATTGATGGCCAAAGAACTGTTGTTATAGGTGAACAAAAGGGGAGAGGTACTAAAAATAAATTAAAGAGAAACTTTGGTATGCCACATCCTGAAGGCTATAGAAAAGCTTTAAGAGTTGCAAAAATGGCAGAAAAGTTTCAAATTCCTATCCTTTTTTTGATAGATACTCCAGGAGCTTATCCGGGTATTGGAGCAGAAGAGAGAGGACAGAGTGAAGCGATTGCAAAAAATTTGTTTGAATTTAGTAGCTTAAATACTATTACTATCTCTGTTGTAATAGGTGAGGGTGGTAGTGGAGGAGCACTAGCAATTGGAGTGAGCGATAAACTTGCTATGATGAGATATTCTGTTTTTAGTGTTATTTCACCAGAAGGTTGTGCGGCAATTTTGTGGAATGATCCACAAAAACAGCAACAAGCTACTGAAGCTATGAAAATTACAGCAGAAGATTTAAAAGAGTTAAATTTGATTGATGATGTTATAGATGAGCCAATAATGGGTGGACATAGAGATAAAAAAGGTGCTATAAATGCTCTTAAAACCTATTTTTTAGACTCGCTCAATCAGTTAAAAAATCTTAATGACCAAGAGAGATTAGAGCAAAGATACCAAAAACTTATCTCCGTAGGAGCTTATTTAGAGTAAAATATGTGTAGTTTTTACATATAATTTTTACTTTTTTATTCTGAACTTACATTTTTTCTAAAATTTTTAACCACTGCGACGATCTAAATTGTAACTTCAACAAAAAAAGGGTTACAAGATGAAAAAAATAATTTTTACAACGCTAATGGCTGGTTCACTGCTTTTTGCTACTGGATTTAATGATGGTATTCAAGCACTAGATAAGGGTGATAATATTAATGCATATAATACATTTAGTTCACTTGCAAAAAGTGGTGATGTTGATTCTCAAGTAATGTTAGGTTCAATGTATTTAGATGGTATAGGTGTTAAGATAGATCATAAAAAAGCACTATACTGGTTAGAACAAGCTGCCAAAAAAGGTGATTCAGAAGCACTCTATTTAGTTGGATTTATGTATGAAAATGGATTGGGTGTTGAGATTGATGAAAAAGTAGCAGCACAATATTATGAAAAAGCTTCAAAAGCTGGAGATATTTTAGCTCAATTAAATTTAGCTATCATGTATAAAGAGGGTAGAGGTGTTTCTAAAGATATGAAGATGGCATTTATGTGGTTAGAAAAAGCAAACGCTACTAAAGATAGCTTAATCAATCAAGCTTCATTATAAAAAAAGAGTCACAAAAGAGTGACTCTTTATAAGAGGAGAAGTTTTTTAATCCATCTGTCTTCGCATAAAAGTTGGATATTCTAAGTTATTGCGATCTGCTATTTGGGTTCCACCAATTTTTCTTAATTGCTGAATTCTCTCTAAAGAGGTTTTTGGGGTTGTGTCACTTGGTTCGACCAATTCCAACTTAGGCTCATTATCTTTTTTATCTTGAAAGCCTGTTGCAACAATTGTTATTTTAACTTCACTTTCACTAAGATTCTCATTTGTTGTTGTACCAAAAATAACTTCAGCATCCATATCAACACTATCTTCTATAATTCCCATTGCAGCAGTAATTTGCGATAGTGGGAAGTTTGGATGGATGTTAAAGTGCACCAATACTCCCATTGCACCATTGATGGATAGATTATCCAATAATGGAGATTCAATAGCATTTTTAATTGCTTCAATTGCTGCATCATCACCTTCAGCTTCACCAACACCAAGTATTGCTAAACCTTTATGACTCATAACAGTTTGTACATCAGCAAAATCAAGGTTGATATCATTTTGTCCATGAGAAAGGACAACTGAGCTCATTCCACCTACTGCTCTACTTAAAATATCATCTACAAGTTCAAAACTCTCTTTTATACCAAGACTTTTATCAACAATAGATGCTAATTTATCATTTGGAATGATAACTATAGAGTCACTCTCTTTTTGTAATTCATTTAATCCCTCAAGTGCTAGTCTCATTCTTTTTTTACCTTCAAATGAGAAAGGTTTTGTAACAACAGATACTGTTAATGCACCAATCTCTTTTGCAGCTTGTGCCACAATCGGAGCAGCTCCAGTTCCAGTTCCACCACCAAAACCAGCAGCTATAAAAACAATATCAGCTCCCTCTAGTGACTCTTTTATATCATCATAACTTTCAAGTGCAGCATTTCTGCCAACTTCTGGTTTCATCCCAGCTCCAAGCCCTTTTGTTTTTCGCTCACCCAATTGTAGCTTTATTTCAGCTAAAGAGTCACTTAGAGCTTGAGCATCTGTATTTGCAGCAATCAAACTAATTTCGCCAATGCCTTGATGAACCATATGATTTATCATATTGCCACCGCCACCACCGACACCAACAACTTTGATTTTTGCTCCAAAACGGTTTATTGAATCTGACATTTAAGTTCTCCTCTTAAAATAGTTGTGTTATTCTATTTAAAATTTTCTTTATACCACCCATAAAAGATGTTTTATCTTCAACAAGAATTGAAAAATCATCATTCGGTTTTCGTTTAATATCATCTAAATGAAACTCCTCTTCTAAATTCTCATCATCTTTTTCACCTAGAATCTCTTTAATATCTCTACTTGGCTCAATCGTAGCATCTTTATATCTAAGTTGCTGATTGGAGTCCATCTCATAAGGGGTGAATTTTCCAGCACTATAGAGTATAAGTCCAATTGCAGTTGAATATTCTGGATTTTTTAGAGTATCAAACATCCCCTCGATATTATTTTCATTGGGTTTTGCGATTCTAACTGGCATATTATTAAAAATTGCTACTGCTAACTCTCGAATACCATCTAGCTTGACAAGACCACCAGTTAAAACTATACCAGCTCCCAATTGCTCTTTAAAGCCACTATCTTGAATCGATTTTGCTAGTATAAGAAGTGTCTCTTCAACTCTTGCAAATATCACATTTGATACAATCTCAAGTGATACACTATGAGTTGTTTTTTCATCACCCATAATAGGCAACTCTATAACATCATTACTATCTGATATTAATGAACCATAATCGATCTTTACTCTCTCAGCAGCATTTGTTGGAGTATTTAGAGCGATTGATAGATCATTTGTGATATTTGTGGATCCAACAGCTAAAAAGTCATTATATCTAATAGCACTTCCTAAGTGCATAATCATATTAGAGGTTGAACCACCTAAATCAATAACAGCAACTCCAAGCTCTTTTTCATCTTCATTTAAAACAGCTATACTAGAAGCATATCCATTTAATACAATATTATCTATCTCTAATGATGCAGATTTAACAGCCTTTTTAAGGTTGTTAAGGCTTGATTGTAAAACGGTAATAATATGTACTCTTGCCTCCAGCCTTGCACCATTCATGCCAAGCGGGTCATCTATATTTGAGTGATCATCAACTTTAAAATTGTATGGAAGTACATGAAGTTTTTCATACTCATTTGGTATATTGGCATTGTGGTTTGCCATCTGAAGTACTCTATTTATCTCTTTTATTCCTATCTCTTTATTTGGAACATTAACAACTCCATGACTATCTACACTTTTAGCGTATGCTCCAGATATCGATATAACAACCTTTTCATAGTGTGTTCCCGCAACCCTTTTAGCATCATTGATTGCATTTTTGATAGATTTTGCGGCTGATTCTATATTTGTAATAATACCTTTTTTGATACCTTGTGATTTTGATATACCAGCACCAAGTATTTTTATACTATCTTCATCATGCTGAGCAATAATTGCACATATTTTTGTAGAGCCTATATCAATACCTAAAATTATACTACTCAACTTATTGTCCTTTGTAGAATCTTTCTATTTTATACTCTTTTTCAAGTTTAGAGATAAGACCACTTTCAATTAAATTTGTTTTAATGGATTTTAAATTTTTTGTTAATAGTTCTTGATTTTCTTTGAATATATCTTCATCATAGAGTTTTTGGTCAGTTACTTTGTATAATATAGCTTTATCTTTAAAAACATAAAATCCTCTTTTTTTCTCTGAAGAGAATATATTATTTAAAAATTGTAAAGCTTGATCAGGATTTAAATTACTAAACTTTTCAACATCATCTCTAGTTACAAAACCTATATCTTGACCTTGAAAACTATCGATCTGTTTTTTTGCTTTAGCTTCTAATGTATCGTATCTTTTTTCGATCAACAGATCCTCTTTAGCAAACTCTTTTGCTTCAAGATAGCTCATTGGTTGAGGAGGTTTTATCTCTTTGACTTTTGCAATTATATAGTGATCTTCTAATTTAATAGGTTTTATAAAATCGCCAGATTTTTTATCTGCTATTTTATCAAATGGAAAATCTGTAGAGTCTTTGGTTACTATTATATCTGTTTGAGAAGTGATTTTACCATTTTTTAAATCTAAATATCTCTTTAGTGCCTCTTTTTTTGTCTTTTTGAACTGTATTGCTAATTTAACTCTATCTTTTGCTTTTTCAAAGGGGAGTATTTTATCGTTTTCATCTTTAAATAGATATTTTTTATCTCCATAATACTCTTGCATCTCTTCTTTAGAGACCTCTGCATGTTTGATAGGTATCTCAATGATGCTTAAAATGTAGCTTGTTTTGTTTATATATCTATTTTTATTGTTTTCCCAAAACTGTTTGATCTCATCTTCGCTAATACTAAGATCAGATTCATCAACATTTATTGTTTTTATCTCTAATCTATCTGCCAAAAATATGGAACTAAAGAGAGTTTTTAACTCTAAATCGGTTTTTGGTAATGATAGTATATTAAATAATTTTTCTAAAACAATCTCTTTTTTTAGGCTATCTTCAAACTCTTTTGCACTTAAATTTATAGCTTTTAGTGTTTGATAGTATTGATCTTTATTAAAAACTCCATTTTTTTTAAATGCTTCAATAGAGTGTAGCTTATCAATTACATCTTTATCAAGTGCTAAAATTCCAAGTTTTTTAGCATAGTTTAAAAATAGAGCATTTTCTAAAACTTTTTTAAATGCGAGTTCATCTAATTTTAACTCTTTAGCTTTTTCTTGTGTAAGTGTTCCACCTACTAACTCATTATATTGCTCATACATATTTGAATAAGCTGTTTGAAACTCTTTTACACTAACTTTGATATCCCCAACTTTTGCCATTGCAGTTGCACGATCAGTGTTAAAGTCATACATTCCCCATCCCACAAAACCAGCACCTACAAAAGCGATAGTGCTTATCCAAATTGTTATAACTAGATAGTTTCTATGCTTTTGCATCCAAGATATCATTTATGAGCCTTTACTTTTTTATCTAAAGTATATTCAAAAAAAGTTTAAATATATTATAAGAATTTATTATAAAAATATAATTATATTAACTTAGTTTATAAAATTATGAAATACTTAAGTTAAGTAGTTTGCAACTATTTTCTAAAATAGCAATTTTTTTAACCATTTGAATTAAATCTCTATCAAAACTTATAACACCATATCCTTTAATTACCATTAGATTTGTATTGTGAGTTTGAAAGTAACGATACACTTCAACCTCTGCTCTTTCATACCAATCATCAAAATCTCCTGGATCATATACCAAAATTTCTCCTATTTTTGTATAAGCAAAATAGTCTTTAGGTATGATTTTTTCATGTTTTAATGTATAAGCTGTAGTAAATGGAGGCATAGTATAGGCTATATATTTTGCTTCACTAATATTTTGATAAATTCCAAGGTGAATATCAGCATCAATACTAGCTAAGTTCCATCTATAATCTTTTTTTGAATAAAGTTCAATTAAATCGCTCTTGTTTAATTTATCAAATATAGATTCTCGTTTATTGATGATAAATTTACCTTCAGCAGTTTTAGCAGATAATGAACCATGAAATATGCCAATAAAATTTTTTCTAAACATAGATAAAGATACAGCTTGTAACTCTTTTGTTAAATATTTTTCCAAACTATTTTCCCATAATAAAGTTGCCATATTATATCATGTAGTCATGAAGTTCAAGGAAAAAAGTGTGCAAATTCCTCATAAAAGTGTTTTGTTAAAAGAGACTATAGAAGTTTTTCAAAATATTCATGAAGGATATATTGTTGATTGTACGGTTGGCTATGGTGGACATAGTGAAGCCATTTTAAAACAAAATGATCATATAAAAATGATCTGTATAGATAGAGATAGTCAAGCAATAGAGTTTTCAAAAAGGCGATTAAAGCCTTTTGAAGATAGAGTTGTTTTTGTTCAAGGCAGATTCGCACAAGTTATCAATAGATATAAAGATTTTCCAATAAAAGGGGTTTTAGCTGATATTGGTGTTTCATCTTTACAATTGGATTCAAATGAGAGAGGATTTGGATTTAACTCTAACACTCTTGATATGAGAATGGATAGTTCACAAAGTTTGAGTGCAAAAGATGTTATAAACTACTACTCTTTAGAGAAGCTAGAGAATATTTTTAAAGAGTATGGAGAGATTAGAGAGTATAAAAAAGTAGCATCTTTGATAGTCAATCGAAGAGAAAAGAAACTATTTGAAAGTTCAATCGAATTTTCAAACTTTATTGCCAAACATTTAACAAATAGAAAAAAAATTCATCCAGCAACATTGGTATTTCAAGCTATCAGAATAGAGGTTAATAATGAGCTTGAAGAGTTGAAAAAATTATTAGACTCTATTCAAAACTTACATATACATAAATGTTTAGTTGCTATAATTTCATTTCACTCATTAGAGGATAAGATTGTAAAACAGACTTTTAAAAGGTGGCAAAAAAGTTGCGTTTGTGATGAGAATGTTTTAAAGTGTGTTTGTGGTAACAACCACTCAATTGGAAAAGTTTTAACAAAAAAGCCAATAGTGCCAAAAGGTGAGGAAATTGAAAATAACCCAAGAAGCAGAAGCTCGAAACTTAGAGTATTTAAAATTGATAGAGGATAAAAGCTCTGCTAAAGATAAACTACTTTTAGAGTATGATAAAGAGCAGGTAAAAGAGAAAAATTTAGATCTAAAAACTCTTTTGAATGTCTATTTAATTGTTATTTTTGTATTGGCATTGGCTTTACCAAAAATTTATATATCAAATCAGATTTATTATATAAGTAAAGATATAAATAAAAAATATCATGAATATCTCTCACTAAAAGAGGAGCAAGAGTATTTAAAAAATCAATTAGAAGCTATGAGATTTCAACATCAAGTACTTGATGATCTTTAAATTTTAAACCACTCTAACTCTTGTTGAAACTTTACAACCTCTCCTACTACTATAAGAGCTGGAGTTTTTAAGCCTTTTGCTTTTTGCGATATATTTTGCAAAGTTCCTACAACTACCTTTTGATCTTTTGTTGTTCCTCTGCTTATTACGGCACACGGATAATCTTTTGGTTTACCGATATTTATGAGTTTTTGCGTGATATCATGTAGGTTATGTAGCCCCATCAAAAAGATTATCGTATCGTTTGATTTAAAATTTTCCCAAGTTATTTGAGATGATTTTTTATTTGGATCTTCATGCCCTGTTACAACTCTAAATGATACCGATACTCCTCTATGAGTTACTGGTATTCCAGCATATGCTGGTACACTGATAGCTGAAGTAACACCAGGAATTATCTCAAATTCAATATTTTGTTTTTTTAGATATAGTGCCTCTTCTGCTCCTCTACCAAATACAAATGGATCACCACCTTTTAGTCTAACAACTATTTGAGATTTTTTGGCTTCAATCTCTAAGAGTCTATTTATTTTATCTTGTGGGAGTGAGTGTTTGCCATCTTCTTTTCCGACAAATACAAACCTACATCCATCTTTTGCCTCTTTTAGTATATCAGCATTTGCCAATCTATCATACATGATAACATCAGCTTTTTTTATAACTTTAAGAGCCTTTATAGTCAAGAGCTCTACATCTCCAGGACCAGCTCCAGTTAGATACACTTTGCCCACTATCTTTTTCCTTCGTATATAAATATTCCAGAGGGCTTTTTAACTGTTATTTTGGATACTATTTTCCAAGTATTTGTATCATATAGTAAAACTTCGCTATCTGTATTGTTGCTTACATATAGTATAGGCTCACTTTTTGACCATCTGATATGTAAAATTTTTCCACTATGTTTTAGAGTTTTTATGATTTTTAAACTTTTAGTATCCAAAATTTGTATTACTGGAAAATCTTTACCAGAAAATGTTATACACATTTTATCTTCATTAGGAGATAGGGAAGTAAAAACAGGCAATCCAAAAGTTTTGATACTTTTGATAAATTTAAACTCTTTGGAAAATACAAAAACTCTACTCTCTCCAACTGCTGGTATAAAGATTTTATCTCCACTAATACTCCAAAAACCAAAATGAGGAACTTTTAAAACAGGTTTTTTATCTTCTGTAGTTATATCTATCTTTTTATAGTTCATATCATGTAGATCAAGCACTCCAAAATGGCTTGATTTGAAAAAACCAACTATATATTTACCATCTGTAATCATAGCATCAAATGGTGCAACTCCAACATCTTTGAATTTTTTAAATATTTTAAATTGTGGCTTTTGATACTTTAAAACCCATATTTCATCCTTATCCATCAAAGAAAAAACCAAATAATCTTTATAGATTTTGATACCAACATTTTTACTACCTGTATCAAATGTTTGGATTTTATTTAAATCTCTATCTAATATATCTACACTTTTATTATCATAATTTGCTACTGCGACATACTCTTTATTGATTACAAAGCCTATTGCACTTTTGCTAGTTTTGTACTCTTTTAAAACTTTTTCACTTTTTGGATCAAATTTTACTATAAAACCGTCTCTTGTTATGACATAACCATTATTTTCATAAAATTTTACAACTCCATGACTAAGATCATGTAGGTTTTTTATCTTATCTATTAATTTATGATTTTGTATAACTGCTAGTGAAGAGTCACTTCTTTGTACAACAAAAACTTTCTCTTTTATACTACATCCACTAAAAAATATTACTGCTATAAGCAAAATTTTTATCACTTTTTATCTCCTCCTCACTCAAATAACATGATGGATCTTGTGCCCATATGTTATGATATATCGAATAAGCTCTACTTCTTGAGCCACCATTACAAATCTCTATATACCTACATTGGCTACACTTTCCTAAAATCTTTCTTGGATGCTCTCTTAATCTATTTAAGAGCTTATTCTCTTTTGAGTTCCAAAATTTACTAAAATCATCTTCTAAAATATTTCCAATAGCTTTTGGAAAAAATGGATCAGGTTTGATAAAGCCTTGCGAATCTATATTTACCAGTTTTCTTCCAGCACTATTACCACCCCAATTTAATAGTTTTTTATACATGATATCTTTTAGATGAGGGTATTTTTTAGAAAAAATATCTAAAAACACTATTGCATCTTGTTCCATATTTCCAGTAACTATCTCTATGTTTGAATTTGTCTCATAGTATGAAAATGCTTTATCGATGATAAATTTAACTGCTTTTTTCCTCTGTGTTTGATCTAAGTCAATATTTAAATTATCTTCTCCTCTACCAGAGTAAACTAAATGAGAGATATATACTTTTGAGATATCATGTAGCTCACTCAATTTAAAAATATGCTCCAGTGAGTGAATAGTTTTTTTAGTTAGAGTAAATCTTATGCCAACTCTGCCACCACTATCTTGGATAAGTTTTATAGCTTTTAGCGATTTTTGGTATGAACCTTTTAGTGCTCTAAAGTGATCATGAGTGGTTTCATCTCCATCGATACTTATACCTATATAATCAAATGTATCAACTATTTTTTTTGCATTTGATGGATTTATATACAAACCATTTGTTGATAGATATGTGATAATGTTTCTCTCTTTTGCATAGGTTGCTATTTCAAATATATCTTTTCTAACAAGAGGCTCTCCTCCTGAAAATATTATAAATTTTATATCGCTTTTTTCAAAATTATCGATTGTATTTTTGATGATTTGGGTCGTCAATGTATCTTTTGAGTCTAAACTGGCTTTTGAGTAGCAATGAAGGCACAAAAGATTACATCTATTTGTCAAATTCCAAATAGCAATATTACCATTTAAACTTCTCTCTTTTTTATTTTCAACTACACTTTTTATCAAGTTTGAGAGTCTAAACATTACTCTTTGCCTTTATATTTTTTTATATAATCGACAATACTTTTAAGTTCATGATTGTTTAACTTAAATGGTGGCATCAGATTTCTCTTATAACCTCTACTTTTATACTCATGAGAGGGTGCTAAGATATAAGAGTAAATTTCACTTTCGCTTCTTGTGTTTGCAATTTTACTAAATGATGGTCCAAATGCACTCGATTTTTCATGATGACAGCCCCAACACTTCTCTTCAAAAATCTCTCTACCAAAGAGCTTTGGATAAAAGATTCTATTTTTATTTATAAAATTATATTTTCCAACTGGTATATTTGCAGCATAAGAGGCTAGTTTTTTGAAAGTTTGGGTATCTAAAACTTCTATTGAGCCATTATGTTCATAAATACTTAGATATGCATACTTACCATCTCCACTAAATTCTGTATGGATATATTTTTTATGTTTAACTGGAGTTATTGTTTTGATTTTATAGTTATTTTTATCTACTAAAGTTAATCTATCACTTGAATTATCTATCCAAAGATATGGAGTGTTTGGATGAGTTTTTACAAAATAACCAGATCCTTTGGTTTGTATCTTTTTTATAAATTCCCAATCATACATTTTCCATATAGTGATATATGGTTTATTTAAATGAGGAGTTGCAAAGTAAAAGTTACCATCTTTATACCAATATGTTGCACTAAAAAGATGTGGCATTCCCTCAATATCATATTCAAATACCGGTTTTAAACTTGATAGCTCATAAACTCTTAAGATCTTACCACCTCTTGTGGTAGCTATCATGTACTCATCAAATGGATCGATAAAAAAATCTTCTATAGATTCATTTATATCTGTATATTTTATATCAAAAGTTTTTGTATCTATTACACCAATCTTTGCTCTATCTCTATAGGTAAATATAGCCTTGTCTTTTGAATATAATCTATAAAGTGCACTTATTTTTCCTTCAAGTTTTTTTATCTTAAAAGGTATCATAGTTTTGGCATCAAGTATAACTATCTGTTTAGGCAATAAACAAGTAGCCATTACAAACTTATCATCTTTTGATAAGGTGATATTTCTAAGGTTTATACAAACTCTTGTTTTAAAAACTCTTTGTCCATTTTTCAAGCTATATCTCTCTACCCACCCATCACGAGTTGGTATATAGATACTTTCTCCATCCATCGTATATTTGATACCACCATGCACATTTAAAAGTGGAAATTTGGTCAGAATTTTATCATTTTCCATTATCCAAATATATCCACCATCTCTCTCAACTACAGATGTAATTTGTTCAATATTTTTAATTTTTAGTGGTTTTTTTTTATCATCAAAGATAACTCTTGAATTTGTGATATCTTTTTTTGTCCATTTGAGACTTCTGTTTAAAGGAGATTTGATATATTTTACTATCTGTAAAAGCTCACTATCAGATAAAAAATCAAATTTTGGCATAGTGGTTTGTACAAAGCCATCTTTTATCATAGATATCAATTTTTGATCTGAGATTTTTTTTAGCTTTTTTGGTAAAAGTGCAGGTGCGTTTGATCCGATTCTATCTACATGATGACAATGTGAACAATACTTATTATAAAGAGCTTCATTGGTAGAGGCATTTAGAGATTGCCAATAAAATATAATTATGAATGATACTGTAAATAAATTGATCCTCATTTTAAAGCCTCAAACTTTTAAAAGCGTATAATAGCAAAAAAAGATAATACCGAGCATCAACTCGGTATTATGGATTTAAAATGAGGTGATCATTTTTTGTAACTATTTTTGATTAAGCTTCTTTTTTTCACTAAAATAGATAAATACCATTGGCAAAACTATAAGTGAATGTAAAAAAATTGTTAAAAATAGCGGTCCTTGATTTAGTGTTCCAAAAAAACTTGGAACTATATCTGTAAATGGCTCAAACATATCTACTCCTTTTATGTATAAACTTGTCTTTTATCTGATTTGATGGTTAATAGATCTTTGATTAAAAAAACAAAACCTACAAATGTAACCAATCCCATAAACAATCTCCATCCAACTCCTTGTAAAAACCAGACACTATTTTGGGCGACAAAATAGCCTTCCCATGTAGCACCCCATTGAGCTCTTTCAACCATAGTTTGCACATATGCAGATGCTGTAAGTGCAACAGTCATACCAAGAACACCTATAGTGATTAATGAAATGGCTAGTTTAGAAGATCTAGTCATTTTCATCTGTTTTATTCTGTTTTTACCTTGAACACCCATATACATCATTCCTATTAAAATTGTTGCATAAGCACCATAAAAAGCTAGATGACCATGAGCTGCTGGCCACTGTGTTCCATGTGTATAGAGATTTATTTGAGGAAGTGTATGCATAAAGCCCCAAACTCCAGCACCCAAAAAGTTTCCAAATGCACCAACTATAAGCCATGCAAATGCTGGTGAATTTTTAAGTATATGTATTTTATCTTTTCCTTTTGCAATTCCACTCTCTTTTCCCCAATCATAAATAACATGAACAAACATAGCTACTAATGGAACTGGTTCAAGTGCAGAAAATAGTGCACCAATCTCCCACCAATACTCAGGTGTGCCAATCCAAAAATAGTGGTGTCCTAATCCCAATATACCAGATCCAAAAAGCATAGCTACCTCTATCCATAACCACATCTCTATGATCTCTCTTTTTGCATCTAAAATTTTAATAAGTGCATAACCGGCAAGACATGCTACAAAAACTTCCCAAGTAGCTTCAACCCATAAATGGATTACCCACCACCACCAATATTGATCGATTGAGATATTGGCTGTATAAAACATACCAGCAAGATATAAACCAGCAAGTGCTAATAAATCAGCCATTAAAACTTGTATAATACCTGTCATTTTACCTTTTATAGCAGTTGCAAAAACATTAAATAAAAATATAAGTACAACAACTACAATTCCAATATCAGCCCATCTTGGAGCTTCAATATACTCTCTACCTTCTATAATTAGCCAAGTAGTCAATTTAGAGCCTGAACCTGTTTGGACTAAAATATATACCAAAACCACAACCGTAACAGCGGCAGTTAAAACATAAAATCCCAATTTTCCAAGTTTTATTCCAACTGTCTCAATTCCTGTTTCATCAGGAAGTATCCAATAAACAGAGCCTATCATTGCATATAATAACCATACCACCAATGCATTTATATGCACCATTCTTGCAGTTGAAAAGTCTAAAATCTCAAATAAAAATGATGGATATAAATATTGAGTTGCGATTATTAATCCAAAAAGAAGTTGAGCACCAAATAGTATAGCAGCTACTGTAAAGTACATGATAGCTAATTTTTTTGATTCGTATTGTAAATTACCTAGCATTGATTGCTCCTTTTATTTTTCCAAAGTTTCTCGGAAAACCGTTTGTGTCGATTGAGCTCATATGTTTTAAAAAAGCCACAACACCTTTTGCTTCATCAGCAGTTATTCCAAGTTTTGGCATCATCCTTTCACTATGTGTATATGTTGAAGGATCCATTAAAAATTCTGCCATAGCCTCTTCCTTTTTTCCTGCTACATTTTCCCATCTTGGATCAAGCCACGCTTTTGTAAGATCTGGAGCATAATATGCACCGTTTCCCAAAAGTGTATGACAATTCATGCAATTTTTTCCTTGAACTGTTAATTTACCAAGATTTAAGAGTGCAAATGCTTCATCATAACTATAATCACTTCTTCCAAAAAACTCCTCCTTTTCGCCAATGACTGGTACCTCATGACCTCTTTTTTCACTCATCTCATAAGTGATTTTATAGTTGATAACTGTAGGAGATGGAACTCTCTTAGTTACACCATTTTGCATATCTTCGTCTGTGCCCATTAACATTTGCGGAATGGTGTCAAATGTTAACCAAATAAGCAAAGCAGCGGCCACTCCAGTTACCCAACCGGCTGACCTTTTCCAAAAGCTTATGCTCATCCAAACTGAAGTTGGTTTCTCAGCCATACCTCTACCTCCTTTTGAAAAGATTTAGTGTTTATAAGTTTCATGAGTTTTTTGTACCAAATAGTAGATAAAATGGGGCAATAGTAAAAATCCAACCATTGCTGCTATCAATACTTTTTGGGTAAAAGGCTCACTTTTAATAAGAGTACTTAAGAGATATAGATAATATGTTTGAGCTACCCAAAAAAGGTAGCTTATATATACATAGAAGTGTTTGATTTTTTTAGATTTGGCAAGTGTAAATAGTGTTACAAATCCCAACCCCAAAAACATAACCAAAGCAGCCGACACAAATACCATCATGAAATCATCCAATGGAATTTCAGGTCTGTTTATAAATATCTCTTCCATAATTATAAGTAACTCCTATAACTAAAATAACCACTACCTATAATTATAGTATAAAGTATTGATATTTTTATTGATTTAAATCAAGTAAAAACATTTTTAAGAAAGTAAAATTTATAGTTATTCAAAGAGAGAAGTTAAAATAGCTTCATCTAAGATAGTTACATTGTGATATTTGTTGATAGAGATAAGATTTAATTTTTTAAATTTTGTTAAAATTCTTGATAAAGTTTCTGGAGCTATGTTTAATACAGAGGCAATTTGTGTATTTTTAAGAGTTGCAAAAAGGTCTTTGTGATGAACAATAAATCTTGCAACTTTTGCTTCTGAAGTTAAAATCATCTCTTTGTGTATTACTCTTGATAAGATTTTTATCTTATTTGTTAATGATCTAATAATCTCCATATTTACTTGTGGATTACAAAAAAAGTCCTCTTTTAATTTTTGAAACTCTACTTTTAGTATTATACCTTTTGTGATAAATCTAGCAGAGGCTGGAAAGGGTATATTTTCAAAATTTGCCAACTCCCCTATAATTGCAATAGGGGTAAATTGATGGATATAAAACTCTTGTCCTTTATTGTCAGTTTTATAGAGTCTTAAAACACCATGAATAAGAATATAAAGATATTTTGGCAAATCACCTTCATAGAAAACAATCTCATCAGATTTGTAAGATTTAAAATGAGAAATCTGTTTTAATGCTTCTATATTTTTATCATCAAGTTTGCTAAAAATTGGTATGCTCTTTATATCTTTCATCTAATCATTATACAGTAAGAGGACTTAGAAAATTATATATCAATATATCTTGATATTAAGATTTATTGTGTTAAACTCTCTAGTATGGAAAAGTTTTTAAATATAATTAGTGCTTTAAATGATGAAACAAGAGTTAAAATAGTTAGGTTTATAGATAAGTATGGTGAAGTTTGTGTCTGTGATATAGAAAATTCGTTTAATATGATCCAATCTCGTATATCGAGACATTTAAAGATCTTAAAAGATGCAGGTTTTTTAGATCTCAAACGAAGTGGTAGATGGGCTTATTATAGTATCAAAAAAGATATTGATAAGTTTCAAATATTTATCTTAAAAGAGATATCCGATAGGAATATTTTAGTACCAAAATTAAAAAAGAAAAAGGTATTGATTCTTTGTACTGGAAATAGCTGTAGATCAATTATAGCTGAAGCTTTGATAAACAAAGAGTTAAAAGGTATAAAAGCTTATAGTGCTGGTGTAAAGGCTTTGGGCAAAGTAAATGAAAATGCAAAAAAAGTATTAAAATCAAATGATGCTTGGAGAGATGAGTATCACTCAAAAACTATTGAAAAAATTCAAGATATAGAGTTTGATCTTGTTGTAACAGTTTGTGATAATGCAAAAGAGAGTTGTCCAGTTTTTCCGAAAAATATAAAGACTATTCATGTAGGATTTAGTGATCCAGATGGCAAGGGATATGAAGCTTTTGAAAAAAGTTTTGAACTTATAAAAAATACCCTTTTACCAATTGTTAAAAAAGAGTTAAAATGTTCTTAGCCGTAAGTATATTTTTAATAACTTTGATTTTTGTTATTTGGCAACCAAAAGGTTTGCAAATTGGAACAACTGCAATTTTGGGTGCTATTGTTGCTTTGATTTTGGGAGTTGTTAGTTTTGATGATGTATTGATTGTAACCGATATAGTTTGGGATGCTACTTTGGCGTTTATTGGAATTATAATTTTATCTATGGTTCTTGATGAGATAGGTTTTTTTGAATACTCAGCTATCAAAATGGCAAATTTTAGCAAAGGTAGTGGCAATTTGATGTTTGTTTACATGATGCTTCTTGGAGCGATTGTAGCTGCTTTTTTTGCAAATGATGGGGCGGCTTTGATATTGACTCCAATTTTATTAGCTCAAATGAAACACTTAAATTTAAAACCTTTGGCGGTATTTGCCTTTGTAATGGCAGGTGGATTTATAGGTGATAGTGCCTCAAATCCTCTTGTGATATCTAATCTTACAAATATAGTAACGGCTGGATATTTTGATATAGGCTTTTTTGAATATGCAAAAAATATGTTTTTACCAAATCTTTTAAGTATTGCTGCTTCTATAGTGGTTCTTTGGATCTATTTTAGAAAAGATATACCAAAATCTATAGATATTCAAAATCTATCTACGGCCTCTTCTGTTATCAAACATCAATTTATGTTTAAACTTAGTTGGTGGTTTTTGGCTTTGTTGTTGATTGGATATTTTATAGGGGACTATTTTGATTTGCCAATTTCACTTTTTGCTCTTGGTGGAGCACTCATATTTTTAGCGATTGCAAACTATTACAAAGCAGTAAAACCAACCAAAATTATAAAATCAGCCCCTTGGCAAGTGGTTTGGTTTTCTATTGGGCTTTATGTAGTGGTTTATGGACTTAAAAATGCCAATCTTACTTCATATCTAGCTACACTTATAGTAGAGTTATCAAGCTATGGTAATACTATAGCTGTAATTGGAACTGGATTTTTATCAGCTATTTTAAGCTCTATTGCTAACAATATGCCAACTATTATGATAATGGATATAGCTATAGAAGAAGCGGGTAACAGTGCTTTAGCATATGCAAATATCTTAGGCTCAAACTTAGGACCTAAAATGACTCCAATTGGTTCACTAGCTACACTACTTTGGCTTCATGTATTGGCTCAAAAAGGGGTTAAAATAAGCTGGGGTGAATATATGAAAGTTGGAGTTGTGATAACCCCTCCAGTGCTTTTGGTAGCACTTTTGGGATTGGTTTAGTTACATTTTGGGCAAAGACCTTTTAAAAGTAGTGTAGTTTCACTAATCTTATAATGGCTATTTTTTTCACACTCTTTGATGATATTTTTTAAATCTATAAAAACATCAGATATCTCATTGCACTTTGTACATAATAGATGAGAATGTGGTTTTTTGGTTAATTCATATTTTGATTTGTTATTTGGAATTTTAACCTCTTTTACTAGATCAACTCCAATCATAATATTGATATTTTTATATAAAGTTGCCAATGACAAAGAGTGAAATTTTTCTTTTATATATTGATAAAGATTATCTATGCTTATATGTCCATGTTTTTGCATAAGCTCGATTATAGCCAATCTTTGAGGAGTTGCTTTGAGATTATGCTCTCTTAATATTTGATGATTTTGATACATTTTTATTTCTCTTTTTAATATCATAATAACATAAACGATAATTTTTGTCAAATGATAATTTTGTTTTAAGCCAGTAAGTAGTACAATTTGGTTATCTAAAGGAAAAAAATTTTCCTTTATAAAAATTACTGGAGGCTACTATGAGAGAGTATGAGACATATAGGTGCAATAAATGTAAAAATGAGGTAGAAGTTCAAAAAGTTGGAGGTGGGACACTGGTTTGTTGTGATGAAGAGATGGAGTGTATAACTACAAACTTAACAGCTATAAATCTTATGAAAGCTTTTGCAGGAGAGTCACAAGCTAGAAATAAGTATGAATTTTTTGCAGATGTTGCAAGAGGTGAGGGTTATCACCTAATAGCCGATTTTTTTCAACAAGCAGCAGATAATGAAAAATATCATGCAATGGCAGAATTTAAAGCTTATAATAAACTTCTACATGATATAGAGCTTGATAGTACAAAACAAAATCTTCAATATGCAGCTGATGGAGAAAAGTATGAACATGAAATCATGTATCCAAATTTTGCCTCTATAGCAAAAGAGGAGGGGTTTGATAAGATTGCTAGGATGTTTAAAGCTATAGGAAAGGTAGAGGTTGAACACGAAAGAGAGTATTTAGAGTTGAAAAAAGCACTCGAAGATGAGGGATTTTTTGAAAGTGATGAAGAAGAGGAGTGGGTGTGTGAAGTGTGTGGACATATACACAGAGGTAAAAAAGCACCAAAAGCTTGTCCACTATGTAAAGCAGATCAAGAGTATTTTATAAAAAAATGTAAAGATGTAACAAGGGGATAATTATGAGAGATAAAAGTATAGAGTTATTAAATAGAGCAATTTCTGAGGAGTTGACTGCACTTCATCAATATATGTATTTTCATTTTCATTGTGATGATCAAGATTATGCGTTTTTAGCAACACTCTTTAAACAAACTGCCATACAAGAGATGATTCATGTAGAGAAATTGGCTGATAGAATTTTGTTTTTAAAGGGTGATATCATCATGGAGCCTTCACAAAAAGTAGAGTCTATCAAAGATGTAAAAGGTATGCTTGATTTTGCTATCAAAGCTGAAGAAGAAGCGATAAGAGATTATAACCTTTGGGCAAATGAGTGTGCAAAAAATGCAGATAGCGTAACAAAAACTCTATTTGAAAATTTGGTAGTAGATGAAGAGAGCCACTTTGGTCTTTTTGATAGCGAAATGGAAAAGCTAAAGAAATTTGGAGATCAGTATCTAGCTTTGCAATCTATCGAAGGAAGTAAACTCTCAGGTATGCCACCAAAAGAGTGATATGTGGGTTTGTCTTTTTGAGATATCATGTAGAAAATAGATATCTACATGATATTGGTGTAAAGCTATTTAAAATTACCCATGATGGCTTTTTTACTAAATATCTAATTGTATTTTGTTTTGAGATGTTTTTTATAAATAACAAGTATATTAAATGTATGTTAAATATTTACTTTAATAAATGTTTTGGTTATAATGTGTGTTAATAAATAGTTATAAATTTTATAGCGATTGGAGCTTGTGATGGAATTGCCAGACTTAGAACTTGTAAGTCGTAAAGTTGAGAGAAGTGAGCATCTCATAGCAAAGTTTGTTGATGGGTATGCAGCAGGTTGGGAATTTGCTGTTCCAGATGTTTTCAAAGAATGTTTAGATATTAAAAAAACTACCAAAACTATTGATAAAAAAACTTTTCAAATTGTTACTCAAGGGATAGTTTATAATTTTGGAGAGGGAGATACTTTTTACAATAATAAATTAGCTTATGAAAATTGGTTAGAATTTTTAAAAGGAAAAAATCCTATTGCTATTCAAGTTGAGTTTTGTAGTTCAAGTGGATATAAAACCAAAAATACAAAAACAACGATAACTTCTCCTATTGAGATAAAAGA
>JALWLB010000126.1 GCA_027081145.1 Campylobacterales bacterium | reverse complement strand
GATGCAAAATCTTTACAAGGAGGAATGCTTCTTTTAACTCCACTAAAAGCAGTTGATGGTGAAATTTATGCACTTGCTCAAGGCAGTATCACTATTGGAGGCTATAACAATAAAGGTGAAAAAAAATTAAATCATGCAACAACAGCAAAAGTACTCTCTGGAGCAATAGTAGAGCGAGAAGTTGTTTATGATTTAAGCTCAAAAGAGTTTATAAATCTAAGTTTGAAAAAATCGGATTTTAATACAGCAATCAAAATAGAAAAAAGATTAAATCAACTATTTTCTCAAAACTTAGCAAGTGCAATCGATCCACGAACTATAAGATTAAAAAAGCCTCTAAATATGAGCATGGTTGCATTTTTAGCAAAAGTAAATGAAACAGATATAGATTATCAAGAGACCCAAAAAATAGTCATAGATGAAAAAACAGGAACTATTGTAGCTGGAGTTGATATAGAGATTTCTCCAGTTGTTATAACTCACGGAGATATTACTTTAAAAATCTCTCCAGCTAAAAAATTACCAAAACAAAATCAGCAAAATAGATATCTTGATGATGGAATAAGTGTAGAGACAAATTCAAATATAATCAATATGAAATATGGTCAAATCACAGTTGCAAATATCACAAGGGTCCTTCATAAATTAGGAGCGAAACCAAGAGATATCATAACTATCATGCAAACTATCAAAAGAGCTGGAGCGATCACGGCTGAGTTGGAGATTATTTAATGAAAGTTGATACCTTTGTTGCACTAAGTGAAGCTCAAAAAATTAATTTTGATCCAAAAACAGAAGATCAAAAAAAATTAAAAGAGCAAACTGATCAATTTGAAGCTTTATTGATAAAAAAAGTTTTAGATATCTCCATAAAAAGAGAAGACTCCATTTTTGGTAAAAAAGATGCTAGCTCTAAAATTTATAACTCAATGTACAATGATACCATTTCTAGGGCAATGGGTGGTGGTTTTGGCTTTAGTCAAATGCTATTTGATTACTTAACGCAAGATAGTAACATATCCAAAAAAACTTCATAAAATTTATCTAAAAAAAGGATAAGTTTTTCCCAATTTTGACGATTTATAATTATATAGGTAGAAAGGAATAATTTTCATGATAACTAAGTATTTAAAAGGCTCAATCGAAGATATCGAAAATTTAATCAAATTGACCCGTTTAGATATCAAAAATATTAAAGCTGCCAAACATAATGAGCTTCAAATTAGTGCTAGTTTAAAAGAGGAGTTAATAGCTTCATTTGAAAATAAAAAATCACTATTAAATAGTGAATTGATAAGATTAACCGAAGAAAATAGTGGAAAAACTCTTAATGATCTTTTAAGCAAAAAAGAGAAAGAGCTATTAGAGAGTTTCAAAAAAAATCTCTCAAAATTAAAAAGAGTAAATAGAGATTATGCAAAATATGTAGCAACTATTAGTGAATTTTATAACTCATTTTGTACTGCGATATTCAATCAAGAACCACACGGTTATCATAAAGCAAATCCAACACCAGCATCATTTTTAAAAGTTAGTGCATAATGGGACTTTTTAATACTTTAGGAATAGGCTATTCAGGACTTAGCACTTCACAAAGTGGTATAACAACAACTGGACAAAATATAGCAAATGCCAATACAGAAGGATACTCCAGACAAATAGTCTCCCAAAAAGCAAGATATCCAATGCACAATATTCCAGGTGATGTTGGAAATGGTGTACAAATTAATACTATCAAAAGAGCACATGATGAGTTTTTATACTCAAAGTTAAAAGATTCAAGTGCAAGTATGGAGTTTAATAAATTTTCAAAACAGATTTTAGAAGAGATTAGTGGATACTTTCCAGATCTTGAAGATTTGGGAATTGCAAAAGATTTACAAGAGTTTTTTAATAGCTGGAGTCAATTTGCACAAAATCCAGATAGTGATGCTCAAAAAATTATATTAGCTCAAAATATTACCAATTTAACCTCATCACTAAATAGTTCAAAAGAGAAACTCCAGAGTGTTCAAGATAGATTAAATGAACAGTTAAAAACAGATATAGATGAAGCAAATAAAATAGCAAAAGAGATTGCCAATTTAAATGGTGAAATAGGTCGAGTTGAAGCATCTGGAGATAGTTATGCAAATGATTTAAGAGATCAAAGAGATAGACTTGAATTATCGCTCTCTAAACTTTTAGATGTAACAGTTTTTAAAGGTAAAATGAAAGGTGATAATTCAAATGAGATAACAGATCAAGGCAAAGAGTATAACCTAAGCATTGGTGGATATAACTTTATAGATGGAACATCTTTTAGAAAATTAAGCACTGATGCAGATTTGAGCGATGGTAGATTTAGTAATATCTATTTTGTAGATGAGAATTTTCAAAAAAACGATATAACCAAAGATATCAGAGGTGGTAAAATCGGCTCTATATTGGATCTAAGAGGTAACGGTTTTGATACAAGTACCAATATGCCAACAAATGGCAAAATACAAAAATATATAGACAATTTAGATCTATTATCAAAAACTTTAGTGCAAAATATCAACTCTATTTATGCTAGTAGTGCACAAACTAGTATAACTACAGATGAGTTTGTCAATTTCGATAAAGATGATAAATTGATAAATTATGACAATATCCAAACGGGCTCATTTAATATAACTGTATATGATAGCAATGGTGAAGAGTTGGTAAAAAGAGCAATTACGATAGATAAGACAACCGCTTTAGATGATGGAACAACAAGTAGTATAGTAGCTCAAATAAATGCCGAAATAGATGACAACTCTGATAATAGTGCGATAAATGATTTGGATGATCTTTTTAGTGCATCTTTTGTAAGCGGAAAACTACTAATTAGCCCAAAAGATAGCTCTTTAGGATATAAAATATCTATAGAAGATAATGGTACAAATTTTGCAGGAGTTAGTGGAGTAAACAAATTACTAACTGGAGATAGTGCCAATAGTATCGATTTAAATACAAAATATAAAAATGATCCCTCACTAATTAGTGCTTCTAAAAAGCCGGTTGATGGAAATAATGAGGTTGCAACTGCTATTTTAGATTTGCAAAATCAAGAGATCTCATTTTATGCTAAAGATGAGACAACATACACAAACACTATAGAGGGATTTTATAACTTTTCAGTCTCTACTATCACATCAGATGCTCAACAAGCTGGTAGAAATTACGATGCTTCGGAAGTTTTACACAAAACAGTCTCTCAAGAGTTTGATTCAGTAAGTGGCGTAAATATGGATGAAGAGTTAGTAAATCTCATCAAATACCAAACAGCATATTCAGCGAATGCAAAAGTGATCACAGCAATTGATAAAATGCTAGATACTCTATTAAATATAAGATAATCTCAAACTATTTATACCATTTTTTATCTCTAAATTTATAACCTCTAAATTATTGTTTTGTTTTGATAAAATATCATTTAATTTAAATGGCTTATCATGTACTATAGATATAGTTGTATCTGTATAGTTTTTATGATTATTAAACTCTATCTCTAGCTTATTGTCATAAATAGATAGTTTTGAATTTTCTCTAACATAAAAATATTTTGCTATATCGTGACAAGTTGCATACCAGATCGATTTTTTGGCTAAAAAATTATATATCTTTGTAAGACTTGAGATGTCAGTGACGATATTTAAAGCTTGTACAGTACCAAGAGCAGTTGATGGTGATATATGGGTCTGAATACTAATAATATGTCCATTTTTATATAAATTAAAAAGATTATAATAGGCAATTAGTGAATAGAGTGGCTGAAAATATTTTAATATCTTTTTCTTTTTATCTCTTTGTGGATGACCACTCATGTAGCTTAATCTTACAAACTCATTGCTTGAAAAGTTTGTTGGAAATGAGATAACTCTATTTTTACCAAAAAAGTGTGCCTCATAATCTTTTTCAATAAAATTTATCCTATCACTCCAATATAAAAAATTACACTCATCTATAATTTCCATAGAGTTTTCCCTCATTTTATAACCACAAAACTTTCCACCACTTATTGTGATATCACAAATATCTTTAAATCGTTTTACACCCTCTAGTGTAATATCAACTCCACTCTTTACACTCTCAAACAACTCCCACTCATGTTTAAAATTATTTGCAGTTGATACATTTTTAGGATCTATATACTCTCCATGATTTGATCCATGATGAGCTATCTCATGTTTGTGCTCTTTTACTAATTTTGTAAGAAATTTTGCATACTCATCTCTTTCGCCAAGAGCATATTTTTTTATTTTATATTTAGAGTTTTCATTTGGTACATTGTGTCTTGCATATGGAGTAAAAAATGTAACTTTAATTTGTGGAAATTTTTTAAATAATAAATTTTGTAAATAACTATAAGCAGATTGATCACTATCACACAAATGTCCCCAATCATTTTTATACTCCCTATCATAAACATCTATATAAACATCACTCAAATCATCTATCATAAGTACTGATGGTGCTTGATAATTATTAAACCATTTTGAAATTTTAAACATATAGTTTCCTTAAAGTATTATATTACATTATATCAAAGTAAAGTAAAGTTTAGATACAATTCACGCAAAAAAAAGGTAATCAATCATGCTTACAAAAAGAGTAAACACCCTATCAGAATCTTTGACTATGGCTATATCATCATTAGCATCTAAACTCAAAGCAGATGGAAAAGATATCATAAGTTTTTCAGCTGGAGAGCCAGATTTTGATACCCCTGAAGTTATCAAAAACGAAGCTATAAAAGCTATCCAAGATGGTTTTACAAAATATACTCCAGTTCCAGGCTTTCCTCCTCTTTTAGAAGCCATATCACAAAAACTAAAAAGAGATAACAATTTAGAGTATAAGCCATCACAAATTGTTACAAACAACGGTGCTAAACATTCGCTATTTAATCTATTTCAAGCAACTATTGAAGAAGATGATGAAGTGATCATCCCCGCACCTTATTGGGTAACTTATCCTGAACTTATCAAATATAGTGGAGCTAAGCCAGTTATTATACAAACCAATGAGAGTAATGGTTTTAAAATAACTCCAAAACAGCTTCAAGATGCTATAACACCAAAAACAAAAATGTTAATTCTAACAACTCCATCAAATCCAACCGGAGCGGTATATTCAAAAAAAGAGCTTGAAGAGTTAGGCAAAGTTTTACAAAATAGCGATATTTTAGTAGCTTCTGATGAGATGTATGAAAAGTTGGTTTATGATACAAAATTTACATCAGTTGCAAGTATCAGTGAAGATATGTTTCAAAGAACTATAACTATAAATGGACTTAGCAAATCGGTAGCAATGACAGGCTGGAGATTTGGCTATCTTGCATCACCAAAAGATGAATTGATCAAATCTATCAAAAAACTACAAAGCCAAAGCACATCAAATATCTGCTCAATCACTCAAAAAGCAGCAATTGCTGGACTCGATACAAGAGCCGATAGCGATATAGAGATGATGAGAGTAGAGTTTCAAAAAAGAAGAGATTTAGCACTAAAACTGTTTAATGAGAGTGAAAATTACTCACTCACAAAACCAGATGGAGCTTTTTATCTATTTGTAAATATTCAAAAAATAACCAGTGACTCTATGGAATTTTGTAAAAAACTTCTTAATGAAAAAGGAGTTGCCGTAGTTCCTGGAGTTGGTTTTGGAAGTGAAGGATTTGTAAGATTTTCATTTGCAACTGATGAAAATAGCATAAAAGAGGGTATAAAAAGGATGATCGATTTTTCATTAAATTACAAATAACTAACTTATTTTAGATAAAAATTAAAGTTGTTTTCCTTAATACCGATATTTGGATAAATATCTTTTAAGGAAGTATTGTGTTAACAAGAAGAGAGTTTTTAAAAACTGGGGCTATTTTAAGCAGTGCTGCGATATTAGCTCCTAATGAATTATTGGCATACAAATATAGAATGCCAGTTGATAGAACACTAAAATTTTACAATATCCACACAGGTGAGCATCTCAAAGCCACATACTGGGCAAAAGATCATTTTGTAAAAAGTGAACTAGATGCGATTAAATACTTTTTACGAGATTTTCGAACAGGTGAAATGAAAGATGTTGATATAAATTTGTTAGATACTCTATATAGTATGCAACTTATCAAAGATTCAAACAAAGCTTTTAGAGTAATTTCGGGTTATAGATCTAAAAAAACAAACAATATGCTTAGAAAAACAAATGAAGGTGTAGCTAAAAATAGTTATCATGTAAAAGCTCAAGCTATAGATATCAATTTGCCAGGAACCCATTTAAAAGATTTAACCAAATTGGCAAGATTCTTAAAAAGAGGTGGAGTTGGATACTATCCAAGAAGTGGTTTTATGCATATCGATACAGGTCCTATAAGATACTGGAAATTTGGATAAGTCAAAAAATATCAATAAATTGACAATTATAGATAAAATGACTATAATGACAATATAATACACATTTGACCATAAAGGTTTATCATGACGATAAAACAAATTTCATTTCGTGAATTTATACGAGGTTCTATGCCTGCTGATATTTTAATGCTGTGGGATAAAAAAAGTAAAAAAAATAAAGGTGTATTTATCAAACCAAAATATGCCGATGAAGTGTTAGAGTATATTGCATTAAAAGAAAAGCAACAAAAGCAGAAAAATAAACATGCTCTTTTAGATTTTGTTGGAAAATTTGGTACACTAAATGAGAAGGCAAATGATTCTCATAATAAAATCAAAGCTTCAAAATATGAGTAAAATTTTTTTAGATGCCAATATCTTATTGGATATTTTAATACCAGATAGACCAAATCATCAACAAGCGTTACAGGCCTATACTAAAATATGTGATAGATATGATATTTTATCAATAAGTGAAAATATCCTTACAACTATAGAATATATAGCCTCTCGCAATAAAATATCATGTATAGTAGTATATCAATTTTTTCAAAAACTCACTACTACTTTTGAGCTTTACCATTTTACAGATATATTAAAAGAAAGTTTAGAAATATACAATCAAAAATGCAAACAACAAGAAAAAATTGACTTTGAAGATCTTTTACAGTTAAAGTGTGCCATCAAAAACAGTTGTGATGCTTTTCTTACCGAAGATAAAAGTATAAAAAAAATGGGACAATCTATCAAAATTTTAGGACTTAATGATATCATACACTTAAATTAAAGCTTATAATAAACTTCTTATGATATAATCCACTTTTAAATAAAAACGAGAGGTGGTGATAATATATGCCAGGTATAAATGTAAAACCAAATGAGTCATTTGAAGAGGCTTATAGGAGATTTAAAAAACAGACTGATAGAAACTTGATAGTTACTGAAAAAAGGGCTAGAAGATTTTATGAGACTGGAGCTGAGAGACGAAAAAAACAAAAAATCAGTGCAAGAAAAAAGATGCTTAAAAAACTATATATGCTTAGAAGATACGAATCAAGACTATAAACTTTATCTATCATGTAGCTTCTACATGATAGAGCTTTTTAGATATTTTCAAAAACCTCTTTTATAGATATCTCCTCATCTAAACAATTAACTTTCATAGACTCTTCTATATAAAAACCTTTTACATAGTAGTATTTTCCTCGATTTAACTCATACTTATCAACAATCTTTAGTGTTGTATCTACGATAAAATACTCCCTTATACCAAATCTCTCATAAAGCTTTTTTTTAACTCCTTTATCTTTATATGCAGTAGAATCTGATAAAACTTCAAAAATAGCACAAGGCAATTCATCATTGCAAAAAAGCATCACATCTGGTTGAACTACATTTTTATCACTGCCTCTAAATAGTTTTAGATCATATGGTGCAACTCTAGCAAAACAAGAACTCTCTTTCTCTTTTGCGATATTTTTTAGTATTAATGCGATATTTAAAACTGTATCTTGATGTTTTGCACTAGCTCCTGCCATCATGTAGATTTTACCATCAATTAGCTCTACTCTCTCACTTGTACTATTGTCGATATCTAAATAATCTTCATATGTATAATTTTCTAACTTTCTTGCTTCATCCATGTCAGACTCCTAAAATTTGCTATTTTATCATAAATATAAAACTTTTTGCTTATTATTAGGATAATATATCAAATGCAAACTCTTATCTTGAAAATTATATATTTTGCCTTTTTAGGAGTAGCTTTACTCTAATATTTAAGATTGATAATAGTATATTTAGTAAAATAGTAGTTATATGAGTATTTGTTAAAAATAGAGCAAAAAAGTTGATAAAAGGTATAAAATGAAGTATATAAAAAAGATTTCTGATTACTCCATAGTAGGCGGTATGGGTGCTATTTTAGTGGCTGGACTTAGTGGGTGTGAAAATCCTAATAATTTTCCAGAAAATTCAAATGCTTTTTCAGAAGCTTCACAAAAACAGGGAGCTTTTGTTGTAATTGAAGAGATTGCTCCAAAGCAGTATAAAATAGTAGATGAGTTTCCAAGTGAGAGTACAAGGATTATTTTAAAATCACTCGATGGAAGTGAAAGAATTTTAACTCAGGCTGAAATTGATGCACTTGTTAAAGATGAAGCTTTAAAAATAGATAATGGAACTTCAAATTTAACAAATCCTAGTATGAGTGGTGGTGGTATGAGCTTAGGTGAAGTACTCTTAGCTAGTGCTGCTGGAGCTATCATAGGTAGCTGGATAGGTGGAAAACTATTTAATAATCCAAACTATCAACAAAATAGACAAGCATCATACAAAAGCCCTCAAACATACTCAAGAAGTAAAAATAGTTTCAATAAAGCAAAAGCAACAAATACAAGATCAAGCTCAACAAAAAGATCAGGCTTTTTTGGCAATTCTCAATCAAGCTCATACAAAAGATCATCTTTTGGTTTTGGAGGATAAGTTGAATCTTTTAAAAGTAAAGCCACTAACAGATGAGTTTTTAGAGCAAATTGGATTTATTTGGCATACAGATGATGATAATAGCTCATACATAGCTGATGAGTTAGTAAAAATAACACAAACACAAGCCGAAGCTTACTATGAAGCAGCAAATGAGTTATATGATATGTTTATAAATACAGCTGAATATATCATAGAAAATGATCTATTTCATGAAGTAAATATACCATTTAATTTAGTTGAAATCATCAAACTTAGCTGGGAAAATGATGTGCATTGGCACATTTATGGAAGATTTGATTTTGCTGGTGGAGTTGATAATCAGCCTATAAAACTACTTGAATTTAATGCCGATACACCAACAGCCGTTTTTGAAACCGCAATAATACAGTGGGCACTTTTAAAGTACAATAACTTAGATGAAAAAGCTCAATTTAACAACCTCTATGAAGCTATCAAAGAAAATTTCAAAAGACTCATAACACTAGATGAAGATACTTCAACATTTGATAAATATTATGAGGGTTGGAAAATTCTATTTTCATCTATAAGAGGAAATATAGAAGAGGAAAATACAGTTAGACTCTTGCAAACTATAGCAACGGAGGCTGGATTTCATACAGAGTTTGCTTATGTTGATGAGGTTGAATTTAGCTCAAACGAGGGAGTATTTTTTAAAGATCAAAATTATGAGTACTGGTTTAAACTAATTCCTTGGGAAGATATCGCTATACAAGAGAGTGATCTTGGAAATATCCTACATGATATCATCAAAAACCAAAAAGCGATAATTTTAAATCCAGCATATACACTTCTGTTTCAAAGTAAAGCTTTTTTAAAATTTTTATGGGATCTATATCCAAATCATCCTCTACTTTTAGAGAGCTCTTTTGAACCTCTACATGATAAGCCATATGTGGAAAAAAAAGCTTTTGGCAGAGAGGGAGCAAATATCACGATAGTTGATAAAGATGGCTCTATAATCGATAAAAGAGAGGGAGAGTATGAAAATCATAAATCGATCTATCAAGAGTTCGTAGAGCTTCCAAAAGATAAAGATAATTTATACTATCAAGCAGGAGTATTTTTTGCCTACGAGGGGTGTGCACTTGGCTTTAGAAAAGGTGGGCGGATAATTGATAATATGTCAAAATTTGTAGGACATATTATTGACAATTAGTTTGGATATGCTTTTTTGTAAAAACTATCTCTTTATAGTTATTTGGTATATAGATGATGATAAAAGGGTTTGTTAATGCTGCTGTTACCAAACAGTTTTTACCAGGAGATTTTAGTATAAGATTGATTTGAGTATTGGTATTTGATTCACTTACACTCTCAACCTCTATTCCATATCCGCCACTATTTTTTTGTCCCTGTTTTGCAATAACCATAACCCCTTCAAACTTAGGGGCAACTTCACCAGTTAATTTAAAATACTCTTTATTAAAATTTTTTATATCCTCATCATTATCACTATAATATACCAAATAACTCTTTGAAGCATTTAAGTCATCATATGGAATATCAGAGCTTTTTATGACACTAAAGCTATCTAGTGAGAGATTTTGTTTATCAGTAGCAGTGCTATTTAGAGGATAAGTTCCACAACCGCTTATAAAAACTAAAACAACTAAAAGAGGTAACCAAAATTTCATATACTATTTCCTAATAAAAACCTTCCTCCAACTAAACACAAAGCACCAAACATGCCAACTATATTTAGTGTAGCATAAAAAACAACTCTTGTCCACTTTATACTATACTCTTTTATCTTTTACAAACTATAAGTTACAAAGAGTAATATATCATTTACAAATATATTTATAGATATAGGGCAAAAAATGGGACAGACAATTACAGAAAAAATCTTTAGTCATCATGTAGGAAAAACTGTAAAAGCAAAAGAGATTATAGAGTCTAAAATCGATATGATAATAGGAAATGATATAACAACTCCAATCTCTATAAAAGCTTTTAAAGATAGTGGTGCAAAAAAGTTAGCAAATGCTGATAATTTTTCAATTGTGATGGATCACTTCATACCTGCAAAGGATATAGCAAGTGCAAATCAAGCAAAAATTAGTAGAGAGTTTGCGTATGAGCATAATTTAAAATACTTTTTTGATGAAAAAGATATGGGAATTGAACATGCACTTTTACCAGAAAAAGGGTTAATTGTACCAGGAGATGTAATCATAGGAGCAGATTCACACACTTGTACTCATGGAGCACTTGGTGCATTTGCAACTGGTATGGGCTCAACCGATCTAGCATATGCTATGATAACTGGTAAAAATTGGTTCAAAGTTCCAGAATCAATCAAAATAGTTTTTAGCTCCAAACCAAACCAACATGTATATGGAAAAGATTTAATTCTTGAAGTCATTAGACAAATTGGAGTAAATGGAGCACTATATAAAGCTTTAGAGTTTAGTGGTGATACGATAGAGTATTTGAGTATGGATGATAGATTTTCACTTTGTAATATGGCTATAGAAGCTGGTGCAAAAAATGGAATAATCGCAGTTGATGAAATTACAAAAGAGTTTTTAGCAGATAAAAATTTAAAACATGAACCAATTTATCACTACTCAGATGATGATGCTACTTATGTTCAAACCATAAATATTGATGTAAGCACTCTTGAGCCAATAGTAGCTTATCCTCACCTACCATCAAATGGCAAAACCATAACTCAAGCAGTGGCTGATGATTTAAGTGTTGATCAAGTATTTATCGGAAGTTGCACAAATGGCAGACTTAGCGATATCAAAATAGCAGCCAATATACTAAAAGGTAAAAAAGTTGCTAAAAAGACTAGACTTATTGTAACTCCAGCAACACAAAATATCCTAAAACAGGCTCAACATGAAGGGTTGATAGATATATTGATAGATGCTGGAGCAGTTGTTAGCAATCCAACTTGTGGAGCGTGTCTTGGTGGATATATGGGAATTTTGGGTGAAAATGAGAGATGTATCTCTACTACAAACAGAAACTTTATAGGCAGAATGGGTGATCGAAGTAGTGAAATTTATCTAGCAAACTCAGCAGTTGCGGCTGCTAGTGCGATAAAGGGAAAAATCACTGATCCAAGAGAGTTGTAATTTGCTTGATATCCCTTGCATCATACTTGCAGGGGGTCAAAGTAAAAGAATGGGGTTTGATAAAGCTTTGATGAGCTTTAAAGGATATAAAACTTTGAGTGAGTTTCAACTTGCAAAATTTTCACCATATTTTAAAAATATCTATATCAGTACAAAAGATAGTACAAAATTCTCATTTCAAGCCAATTTTATCGAAGATTTAAAAGAGTACCAAATTCATGCCCCTATGATCGCAATCGTCTCTATATTTGAAAAATTAAAAGCAAAAGAGATATTTGTACTAAGTGTTGATACTCCAAATTTTATGATTGAACATTTTTACAAACTATATAACAATCATGTAGCTTCAATCTCTGTGGCAAAATCCCCACGGGGTTCTCATCCTCTTTGTGCTATTTATAAAGATGATGTTGTATCAATTTTCAAATCGATGATAAAAAAACAAGATTTTAAAATACAAAAAATTTTTGATATGATAGAGGTAAATTTTGTAAAGTTTGAAAATGAAGAAATTTTTAAAAATTTAAATTACCAAAAGGATTTAATATGATAAAACATGTCGTATTTTTTAAACTCAAAGATAATTCGCAAGAAAATAAAAAAATAGTCCAAAATAGACTTCTTCAAATGAAAGATGAAATTTGGGTTTTGCAAAACATAGAGGTAGGAGTAAACTTTACTGAATCTCCAAGAGCCTATGATATCGCACTTTTGACAGATTTTAAAACAAAAGAGGATTTAGATATATACCAAGAGCACCCTTATCATGTAGAGATAAAAGAGTTTTTACAAGAGGTTTCAATCGATTCAAAAGTAGTCGATTTTAAATACTAAATTTTATATTAATAAGTTTTTAAAGAAAGTTTTGATAACTTTGATACGCTATTTATGTATCTTTCGATAAGAGGGGAGAAAATTTGAGAATATTAGCTATAGGTGTTGATGAAGATTTATTAAGATCGATCTCAAGTACACTAAGAGTTATTG
>JALWLB010000125.1 GCA_027081145.1 Campylobacterales bacterium | reverse complement strand
CTGTTATATATATTGCAATATAAAGCCCTTTATAAAAAAGTTGAAAAAACCAATGATATTTTAAAAAAAATCTATCTCCATCATAAAACCAAGATGAAACTTCCAAATCGATCCAAGGAAAAAGTGAAAAGATAGCTAAAGAGATTAAAAACAAAATAGATATTTTCACTCAATAGCCTTTAAACTTTTGTAGATAAAAGATATTATAACTTCTGTTAAAATCTTTGTAAACTTGTATATTGACTCTTTTTACTTTCGAGATGTTTTGAAAATATTTTTTCATATCAGCTATATCATCTTTTTTCGTAACATATAGAAAGTTTTTATTTTTTAACTCATTTAAATCTCTTGTTAAGTGGTATTGGTGTTTGGTTAATTTTTTAGGATTATAGCTATATGTTTTTGTCTTTAAATAGTAATCAAAGAGTGCAATCTCAGCCCTATCATCACTCAAAAGAGTTGTGTTTGGATAGTTTTTATAAACTTTTTGTATCTCTTTTGAAATTTCGATCCAACCATTTATCCTCTTATAAGGATCGCTCTTTGCGGTTAGCTCTATTTTTAAAATATTTGCAAAAAAGTGATAGTGATAAAATAAAACTCCAAGCATTATAGAGATAGCAACTGAGAGTTTTAAAAGCCACTCTTTGTGTTTTTGCACTAAATAGGCAACAACCAAAACTGTAGCTGATATATAAGTTGGTGCTGCCCAATTTGCAAATGAACGACTAAGAAAACTAAGAGTTAAAATAGTAGCCAAAGTAACTATACTAAAAAGAAATAGTATAAAAAATCTATCATCTTTAAAAACATCTCTTTTGAATATAATAACCCAAAAATAAAAAAACAAAATTGGACCAAAAACAAGAAATTGTGCACCAAAAAACTCTAAAAGTTTATTTGGATGAAAGAGTCCTTTATCAATTTGAGAAATTTCACTAGTATGAGAGAATGAGATAAAATCATTTTGATAATTCCAATAAAGATTTGGCAAAAAAATCAAAAAAGCTATCAAAACTGCCAAATAAAAGTATCTATTTTTAAAATGTTTTCTAAATTGAGGCAAAAAGATCATACTCAAAATCACTGAAATTAGAAAAAATATAAAGTTATATTTGCTCAAAAGTCCAAAACCACTAAAAATTCCAGCCAAAATCCAATATTTAGCTAAATTATATTTTAAAGCTTTTATAAAAAAGAGTAAACTCAAAGACCAAAACAGAAGCAACACAACATCAGTTGAAATTATCAAAGATGAGAGCCACATAGATGGGAGAGTAAAAAATATCAACGCCGAATAAAGAGCTATTTTTTTATCATCAAAAAGTTCATATGAGATTAAATAGATCACAACAGTCGTAATTGGATAGATCAAGAGTGATCCTATCTTAATAGCTACAACACCATCTCCAAATAGATGTGTAGTTAAAAAAATCAGATATGAAAGCATAGGGGGTTTTGAATAGTATCCAAAATCTAAATGTTGTGCCCAATTATAATAGTATGCTTCATCCAAATAAAGCCCAAAATCATTATTTGAAAGTATAATAAACCTATAAATCCATATAGATAATATCAGTGTAATAAATATAAAACTAGAGTCTATTTTTTTATCTTGCATGAAACAATTTTGCCAAAAAAAGTGTTAAAACTTCACCTAAGAGTGTAATTACTCGATATACTAAAGCTCCAGCAAGTGCAATTTCAGGTGAGATATAAGCCATTTTTGGAAGTAAAAGCAAAATTATAGACTCTCTAATTCCAACACCTCCTGGTGCTCCAGGCACTATAAATCCTAAAAGCCAAGCGATCAAACCAACAAATATAGTGCTAAAAAATATCTCATATGAAAATGTCAAATCAAAGAGTAAAAAATAGACTAAAAACAAAATAGTAGCTGAACAGAGTAAAAAAGCTACATGATTTAAAAGAACAAAAACTATTTTAAAAAACGACTCTTTTTGAAATAGTATATCTCTATACTTTTTTTTGAACAAAACTACACCAACAACAAACATCAAAAGCAATAATACTAAAACAATCTTTGTTTGAGATAGTGTAAAATAGCTACCTAAATCGATCTTACAATCAAAAAAGAGTGAAATAAAAAATATAATCACTAAAACCATCAAAAGTTGAAAAATTATCTCCAAAGCATTTGCAAAAGCTATCTTTTTATGATCTATTGAGTGAGATGAAAAGAGTGAATGCCTTCCTAAAAAGTGGAAAATATTTCCAGGAATATATTTATAAATCACAGTTTTTAAATATATCGATAAAACAGTTTTATCTAGTGTTTTTGATACACAAATTTCAAGCAATTTTTTCCATCCAAGAGCTAAAAATAGGGATAAAGAGCTATACAAGATAGCTAAAATTAAAATAGTTGGAATTTGGCTTAATTTAAAATTTTTTAAAACTTCACTAAAATCGAGCTTATATATAAGAAAAGCTATAAATATAAATGAGAGAAAAACTAATACTCTTCCAATTAGAGTTGAAAATTTTTTAAAATTAATCGATTGCAAAATGAACTAGTGCACTACCCCAAGTTAATCCACCACCAAAAGTGTCTAAAAGCATCAAATTATTTTTTTGAAGCTTTCCACTCTCATACCAATCATTTATAGCCATTGGGATAGAAGCAGCTGAAGTGTTACCATACTTTGAGACAGTAAGTACAATTTTTTCATTTGGAAAGTTAAGTTTTTTACCAACTGCATCTATAATTCTAAGATTTGCTTGATGAGGAATAAAAAAGTCAATATCCTCACTACTTAAAGAGTTTGTCTTTAGTATCTCTTTTACATCTTTTGTAAGTGTATTTACAGCCAATTTAAAAGTTTCATTGCCTTTCATCTTTAAAAACTGCTTTTTTTGATCCAACATCTCTTTGGTACAAGGATTTCTTGAACCACACCCTTTGGTAATTAAAAAGTCTTGATATTCACCATCTGAAGATGTTTTAACATCCAAAATAGCTTTTGCTTTATCATCGGTTGAGGATATTATCGCAGCCCCTGCTCCATCACCAAAAAGTACACAAGTTGCTCTATCGCTATAATCAACAATTGAGCTCATCTTTTCAGCACCAACAATTAAAACATTTTTTTTCATACCAGATTCTATAAATGATTTTGCTATACCAAGAGCATAAACAAAGCCACTACAAGCAGCACTAATATCAAATGCTGTTG
>JALWLB010000124.1 GCA_027081145.1 Campylobacterales bacterium | reverse complement strand
TAGGATATGATTGGAATAGATATAGTTAATTTAAAAAGATTTGAAAACTTTCTAAACTCTCACAAAGATAGAGCACTTAAGAAATTTCTTTGTGAGAGTGAAATAGCACTTATAAACTCATCTCAAAGTGCAGCAGGTTTCTTTGCTGCCAAGGAGGCCATCTCAAAAGCTTTAAAAACTGGAATTGGCAAAGAGTGTGGATTTAAAGATATAAAAATAGACAAAGACAAAAATGGAGCACCATTTTTTACTCTACCAAATTCTATCGTACAAAAATATCAAATCACTCAAACTTCACTCTCAATCTCACATGATAGTGGATTTGCAATAGCTGTTGCAGTGATAAATTCATCACTCAAAGATCCCAATCCAATATCTCATTTAGATTAAACAATAAGTAATCTTTTAGTAATATATTTAAAATATCAAAATAGTGAGTAACAATATGCAACAAAAGTGTAAAAAAGTTTATATAACAACTCCCATATATTATGTCAATGATGTTCCACATATTGGTCATGCTTATACTACAATTATCGCTGATACTATAGCAAGATACTCAAGACTCATAGGTCATCAAACACTCTTTTTAACAGGAACAGATGAGCATGGTCAAAAGATAGAAGAGGCAGCAAAAAAGAGAAATAAAAATCCAAAAGAGTATGCAGATGAGATAAGTTCTAAATTTAAATCTCTTTGGGATGATTTTGAAATAAGTTATGACAAATTTATAAGAACAACCGATGAAAACCATATAAAAGGTGTACAAAAAGCATTTGAAGTCATGATGTCAAATGGCGATATTTATAAAGATCAGTACGAAGGACACTACTGTGTTAGTTGCGAAACATTTTTTACTCAAACTCAACTCTTTGATGATGAGTGCTGTCCAGATTGTGGTAAACAGACAAATTTAGTAAAAGAGGAGAGTTACTTTTTCAAACTTTCAAAATATGAAGATAAACTATTAAAATGGTATCAAGATAAAGATAACTGCATTTTGCCAAAAGCAAAAAAAAATGAGGTTATAAACTTTGTAAAACAAGGACTACATGATCTCTCAATCACAAGAACAAGTTTTGATTGGGGAGTTAAATTACCAAAAGATTTGAATGAGCCTAAGCATGTTATTTATGTTTGGCTAGATGCTCTTATGAACTATATAACTGCTTTAGGTTATGGGGATAATGAAAAAGAGATGGATTTTTGGCCAGCAACTGTTCATCTTGTTGGAAAAGATATATTAAGATTTCATGCGATCTATTGGCCTGCATTTTTGATGAGTTTAAATTTAGAGCTTCCAAAACATATAGCAGCTCATGGATGGTGGACAAGAAATGGCGAAAAAATGAGTAAATCAAAAGGCAATGTAGTAAATCCAAAAGAGATAGCTGATGCTTATGGATTGGAAAACTTTAGATATTTTTTACTAAGAGAGGTACCTTTTGGTCAAGATGGAGATTTTAGTCAAAAAGCTTTGATCGATAGAGTAAATAGTGATCTTGGAAATGATCTTGGAAACTTATTAAATAGAATAATAGGAATGAGTGGAAAATATTTTGATTTTAAAATCGATTCATCTTATGTAGAAAAGTTTCATAAAAATGAGCTTGAGAGTGCTGATAAAATCATAGATTCACTACAAGAGTATATATTTGATATGCAATTAAATCGATATTTAGAGCAGATGTGGAAAATTTTGACTATAGCAAATCAAGCAATTGCTACGCATGAGCCATGGGTTAAAATGAAAGAACAAAAGATAGATGAAGCTATGGCACTAGTAGCATTGGTAGCAAATTTATTAGCAAAAGTTACTATTGTATTAAGCCCTGTTATGCCTAAAACTTGTGAGAAAATTTCCAATTCGCTTGGATTTAAAATTTCACATGATAATTATAGATATTTTATAGAAAACAAAAAGCTATTAGAAACATTTAGGATCAAAAAAACTCCTCCACTATTTCCAAAAATAGAAGAAGAGTTAATAAAAACTGCAACTCCTACAGTAAAACAAGAGCAAGAATCTATCATAACAATAGATAAATTTTTTGAAACAAAAATAAAAATAGGAACTATTATAGAGGCAGAGGAAGTTAAAAAAAGTGATAGGCTTTTAAAGCTACAGGTTGATTTAGGTGAAGAAAATCCTAGGCAAATCATAGCTGGAATAAAAGAGTTTTATACTCCACAAGAGTTAATAAATACTCAAGTTTGTGTAGTAGCAAATCTAAAACCGGCTAAAATTATGGGATTACTTAGTCAAGGGATGCTTCTTGGAGCAAAAGATAAGCAATCTTTTTGTTTAATTCGTCCAGAGTCTCATAAAAAAAGTGGTACACCAATTGGATGAGGTTTGAACATTTTGTTAAATTAACAAATAGCAAACTTTTAAATAAGCCTTGGATTGACTCATACAACAATATACAAAAAGATGTTTCAAAAATAAAACAAGGTGATCTATTTTTATGTTATGATACTTCACAAATAGATCAAGCTATAGCAAATGGTGCTTATGCAATCGTTACAGAAGTGGATACCAAAATCATTGATGAAGAGATAGCTTGGATTAAAACAGACTCTTTGGATTTAGTATTTTCAAAACTGCTTAGATATTCACTTCTTGAGAAAAAAATTCAACTTTTTTATGCAAATGAAGTTGAATTTGCACTCTTAAAACATATCGTTTTAAAAAAAGAGAAAATTTTTTTAGATCATGAGAGAGATAAAAACTATAAATTGATCATAAACTCTAAATTAGACTCTATTTTTATCTCATCAGATAAAGAGTTTTTAAACACAATTTATCCAAACTTCTTAACACTATCTTTTGATAAATTCTCTATACAGTGTGTAAAAAAAAGTCTATTTTTGAGTAATTTTATATATAATGAACTCTATTTTGAAAATATAAAATTGCCCTCAATCTTTCTACATGATATGCAAAGAGTGTTAAATTTTTTAGATATAAATGCTATTGAGTATGATATTAAAAGATGTAACTTTATAGATCACTTTAAACCGGTTTTTATTGATAAGTGTATGAATATTCAAAAATTTGGAACAACTTCATCAGTTTTGATTTTTGAACAAGATATACATCTTTTAGAAAAAGAGTTGATCTATTTAGAACAAAATGCACCATGGGCTAAAACTGTAGCCTTTTTGCCCATAAGTTTAAAAGATCAATTCTCAACAAAAATCAAAATAATATACTATACAAATAATCAAGAAACATTTTATCTAAAGTCTCATAAATTTAATTTTGCATTGGTGTTTTCAAAAAATAATATACTACGAGATATCTTATCTAAACCAAAAAATAGCTCTTTATTAGACTAAAGATGGCTCTTTTTGATAAATAGATTTTAAATACTCAACATTTTGACGAGTTAGGTTTGTATCATAGCTATTTTTGCCTAAAAGAGCTTCTCTGGTTTCTAAAGCACCCTCTAAATAATCGATAGCCTTTTTATACTCTTTAAGTTTTGAATAGAATATCCCTACACTATTATAATCTCTTGCAACCTCTACAGAGTGTCTGCCATAAAACTCCAAATCCCTCTCTAACTGAGCAAGAGCATACTTTAAACCCTCTTTATAATCACCTATTCTATAACACTCTTGTGCTTTGTAGTAGTTATCTAAAGAATTTGCTTGCATAAATCTAACTCCTTGTTATTTAAGGATATCTCTAACCTTATTACACAATATCGTCAAAAATTAATAAAACATTAAAAAATATTTTACTAAAGATAGTTGTATTAATTTGTAGAGAGATTAAGTATATCAAAATTGGTTGCGGGAGAGGGATTTGAACCCCCGACCTTCGGGTTATGAGCCCGACGAGCTACCAAACTGCTCTATCCCGCGATAAGAAAACTAATATTTGGATGGGGCGGAGGGATTCGAACCCCCGAATATCGGTACCAAAAACCGAGGCCTTACCGCTTGGCGACGCCCCAACACTCTTTGCTAAATTTGGAGTGAGATTATATATTGTTTTGGCTTATTTGTCAAGGTATTTATATAAAATATAGATATAATAATGAAAAAAATGGAGATTTTTGTGCAAAATGAGAGAGTAAAACAGGCAATACAAGATATAAAAAATGGAAAAATGGTAATCATGATTGATGATGAAGATAGAGAAAATGAGGGGGATTTAGTATATGCTTCTACATTCTCTACACCACAAAAAGTTAACTTTTTAGCAACTCATGCTAAAGGATTAATCTGTGTTGCTCTATCTAAAGAGATCGCAAATAGGCTTGATTTATCTCCTATGGTTATGGATAATGACTCCTCTTATGAAACCGCTTTTACAGTCTCTGTAGATGCTAAAGAGTGTACAACTGGAATTTCTGCATATGAGAGAGATTTGACTATTAGACTTTTATCTGATTATAACTCAAAAGCGGAAGATTTTGTTAGACCAGGTCATATATTTCCTCTAATTGCAAAAGATGGTGGAACACTAGTAAGAACTGGTCATACTGAAGGATCAGTTGATTTATGTAAACTTGCTGGAATCTCTGAATCTGCCGTAATTTGTGAAATCATGAAAGAAGATGGCACAATGGCAAGAAGAGATGATTTGGAAATATTTGCAAAAGAGCATAATTTAAATACAATCTTTATCTCTGATATTGTTGAGTATAGAATGCAACATGAATCTCTAATAAGAGCAACATCAGAATCAAATGTAAAATTTTTAGATCAAGATGTAAAAAGGGTAGATTTTTTAGATCATAACAATAATCATCATGTAGCTTTTGTATTTAAAAATAAAAATATACAAAATGTAAGATTTCATAACATTTCATCAGATCTTGATTTTTTAACAAAACCGTATAGATACGATACATTTTTAAAATCATTTGAGATTTTAAAAAATGAGGGTGGAGTTATAGTATTTTTAGAAGCTTCTATAAATAAAGATTCTCAAATGAAAGAGTATGGTATTGGGGCACAAATACTTAAATATTTGGGATTTAAAGATATTAAACTTTTAGTTGCAAAAAAGGGTACTGAATTTGTAGGTATTAGTGGATTTGGGTTAAATATCATACAAGAGAGAAAATTGTAGTATCTACACTTTTTCCTCTTATATATTTTTTAGAAAACTCAACAATCTTACCATGAAATCTAGCAAAAAGTTCATGAAGCGAAATTTCAAATCCATAGATATCATATAAAGAGTCTAAATTTTGCTCAAGCCCCAAAACCATCCACTCTTGTATCTCTTCATAAGTATCAAACTCATATCCTAAAGCACTTAAAAGCCTATTGGTATAACTATCAACTACAAAAACCTCTCTCAAACAACCATAACAAAGTATGCTATCAGCACTCTCAAATCCTATGCCTTTTTGATTTAGTAACCACTCTCTATCAACTTGTTCTTTAAAATTTTCAAAATCACCAAAATCTTCAATAATCCTACATGATAACTGTTTTAATCTTTTGGCTTTTGTATTGTAAAATCCACTTGGCTTTATTAGTGTGGATAGTTCATTTACAGATATAGTAGCGATACTATTTAAATCTAACAGATTTTTTACTCTTAAATTTTCAAGTGATTTTTCTACCTTTTGCCATTTTGTTTGTTGCGTTAATATCGCTCCAATTATAACCTCAAAACTCCCACTTTGAGGCCACCAGTACCTATCGACTACATCAGCAACAAAACCATTTTCTTTTAAAATTTTTAATATTTCATAGCTATTTTGTATCATTGTCTTATTTTAGTCAAAATAGACTTTAGATTATTTAAGAAAGTTTTATCACACCAATTTGACAAAAAACATTTTTTTATATATACTTTGCGTTACAAAGTAATTTGCAAGGGAGAATAACCAATGAGTGAAAAAGATGAGGCACTACAAAAAGTAGATAGTATAAAATCCATACTAGAAGATACAAAGTTTTTTCCATATAACTATAATGCCTTGATTTCATGGGGAGTTATTTCTATTATTTTGGTGATTATTTTTCCCAAACTTTTAAAAAACAACCTTTCATACGGTATAGGGTTTTTAGTTTTCATGTTGGCAATTGGTTTTTTTATAGAGGGATTTTTAATAAAAAAAGAGAATATTAACTATGATATTAAAAAGTGTACAACAAAACAGAGATTTATCTTTCGTACTTATCTTTTGAGTTCACTATTTGGTGTAGCTTTGAGTGCACTTTTGGCAAAGTATGGACTTTTTCTTCCTATTTATATGTTATGGATATTTATTTGTGGGATGGGAAATTTTGTTAGTGGTTATACTATAAATCAAAAGCTTTTTACAAATGCTGGAATTTTTAGTATGTTTTTAGCAATTGTTTTATTGATTGTCTCTTTGTTTGTTGTTGATCTTAGCAATTTGGACTCTATGTTTGCAAGAATCTCTCAAATCATAGCTGCTTTTAGTTTAGGTGTAATTCCTATATATATTGCACTCATTATGAAAAAAGAGACAAAGCTTGTTTGATTCACTTTTACATCAAAACATCAGATCAAAACTGATCTCTTTACTCATCGCAAATGAAGAGTTACCATTTAAAGCACTAAAGGAGTATTTACAAGTAACTGATGGAAATTTATCAAGCCATTTAAACAAGTTAGAAAAAGCAAACTATATACAAATAGAAAAGATGTTTGAAGGCAAAAGACCTAAAACTGTTATCTATATTACAGACAAAGGCAAAGATGCATTTCATAAATATATACAAGATTTAAAAAAATTTATAGAGAAAAATCAATGAATGAAACACTTATGATTTTTGATAAAATCACAAACAAAAGCAAAAATCTTGAGGGTTTCATTTCTTGCCCGTTAGGGCAAAGCTTTAGAAAGAGAGTTTTTGTTGGAATTTACTTCCAACAAAAAGGAGACTATTAGATGAAAAAGCTATACGACAAAGTTGCCAACATTGTGCTTAGTTTTGAAGGAGTTAAAAAAAAGCAGAGCAAAAACCAAACAACTTTTAAAGATAAATATCAGTCAATTTTGCATTTGCGTTTTGATGATGAGAAATTAACCATCGCTTTAGCAAGAGGAGCACAACTACAAAAGAGATATCCATTTTTAGAAGGTAATGGATCGGTTGTTAGACATATCTATCTACATGATATCTCTGAATTGGATGAAGGAGTTTTGAGAGAGATTATAAAAGAGAGTATGATTTTAAATATGGAACATTATGAATTAAAAAAATTGAAAGGAAAGTTATGAAAAAAATATTATTAGCGGGTATATTAGCGGCTTCGAGCCTTATGGCTTTAACCAACTTAGAGATTGCAAAAAAGGCAGATAAAGCAACTGATGGATTTGAGAGCTCTATCTCAAAAACAGAGATGATTTTAATCAATGCAAATGGACAAAAGAGTGTTAGAGAGCTTTTGATGAAAACATTAGAAAAAGCAGATGGAGATAAAACTATCTCTACCTTTTTATCTCCTGCTGATGTAAAAGGAACAAAAATTCTCACATGGGAGCATATCGATAGAGATGATGATCAGTGGCTCTATCTTCCAGCACTAAAGAGAGTTAAAAGAATCGCCTCAAGAAACAAATCAGGCTCTTTTATGGGAAGTGAATTTTCATATGAAGATATAGGAAATCAAAACTATAAAAAATACACTTTCAAAGGAGAGCCACAAAAAGTGATGTTAGATTCTATTGAGTGTTATAAAGGAGTTAGAATTCCAAAAAATAAAAATTCAGGCTACACCAAACAGGTAACTTGGGTTGATACAAAAGATTTTTTGATACGAAAAATTGATTATTATGATAGAAAAAAAGAGCTTTTAAAAACAGCTATATTTAGTGATTATAAGAAAATAGATGGAGTCTGGAGAATGGGAAAAATCAAAATGATTAACCATCAAAATGACAAATCAACTATCTTAATCTGGAAAGAGGATAAAATAAAAGCGGGTTTAACAGATAAAGATTTTGATAAGAGGATGCTCAAAAGATGATAAAAAAATTACTCCTTCCTTTACTCTTATCATGTAGCCTATTTTCAAATGAGTTAGAGTACAAAGGAAATGTAGGCTTTGAGTCAAAATATCTTCTACATGATATCGCCAACAAAAGAGATAGTGCTCTTGCTCTTGTTTTAGAAGCTAGAGTTAAAAAAAGTTTTGGTGATAGTGAAGTTGTTGCAAAATTAAAAGCTCTGTTTGATAAAGATGATAAAAATCGAAGATATTTTGATTTTACTGATCTTTATTATCTATATAATTTTGAAAATAGTGATATTTTGATAGGAAGAAACAGTCGTTTTTGGGGTGCTTTGGAATTTTATAATATAACAGATGTTTTCAATACCAAAGATTTTTTAGATGATGTATTTGATTATAAGTCTAAACTTGGCTCATGGAATGTAGCTTATACAAAATATTTTGATAACTCTGATCTATCTCTTATCGTAAAAGTTCATGAACAAAGACAAAAGATGCAAGATCAAAAATCTGTAGATTACTTTTTTCCACTCGATTATGATGATGAGTTGATAACTTCAAAAGGTAAAAACCGTCCAACTATCTTTTTAAAATATAGTGGCTCTGGCGATGAAGTACAAATTGATTACTCTTTGATTTATCAAAATGGTTATGATCAAAACCGCTACATGATAATTAAGAATGGAAAACTTAGACAAAATGCCTATATAGTCAATAAATTTTTAGGATTTTTTACACTTGTAGTAGATGATACGATTTATAAAAGTGAACTCTCCTTTGCAAAAAGTGATGACAAAACGATCTCAAAATACTCTCATGTAGGATTTGGGATTGAGCATACTTTATACTCTTTTTGGGATACAAAAGATTTAGGACTACTAATGGAGTATTATCGATATAGTGGTGATGGAAGTAAAGAGAGTTTTTTTGCTAATGATTTGAGTATTGGATTTAGGCTATCTATGAATGATTTGGATAGCTCAGAAGTGCTTGGAGGAGTTGATATAGATATCGACAATCAAGAAAAAATAACATTTATCAAATATGATACAAGAGTATATAACAGTTATAAACTATCACTATCATACCAGTATTTAGACCCAAAACAAAATTCACTCTTTCCAAGGCTAAACAGTCTCAAGCTTGAATTTGGCTACTATTTTTAAAGGAAAAAGATGACAAAATATATCAATTTTTTAGATAAATTCAAATGGATTATAGCCATTGGTGTGCCCCTTTTGGTTTTAGCTCTTGCTTCAAATCTCAAATATCTTGAAATGGATGGAAGTTATAGAATTTGGTTTGGTGAAGACTCTAAGATATTAAAAGATTATGATGATTTTAGAAAAGTTTTTGGTAATGATGATGCTATTACGATCACATTCAAAGATGAAAATGGAATTTTTAATAAAAAAGCATTACAAACCATAGATAATATCACTCAAAAGTTGTGGCGTATGAAGTATGTAGCAAGAGTAGATTCGATAACAAACTATCAATATATATATACAAATAAAGATGAGCCTGATGATGTTATCATCGAAGATTTTATACAAAATATCCAAGATGCAAATGAAACATATCTAAACAATAGAAAAAATATAGCTATCAATGATCCTTTGCTTGTAGATGGGTTTATCTCCCGTGATGGTAAAACTACTATGATAGCAGCAAGACTCATACCCAAAGTAAATGATGACTCAGACAAGAGCTTAGAGATCATGAAACTTGTAAATGATCTTTTAGCTCCTGAGATAGAGAAAAGTGGATATAAATTTTGGTTAAATGGAGGAGCACCACTCAATCAAGCTTTTATAGAGATTGGCACACATGATGCTATGACCTTTACACCTACTGTTTTGATAGCTTCTATGATTTTGCTATTTTTACTATTTCGTAGAGTATCTGGAGCATTGTTGCCTATTGGAGTTGTTGTATTTACATTTATAACTATACTTGCTATTCAAGTGTTATTGGGCTATAAATTAAATAATTTTACAGCAAATTTACCTGTATTTGTAGTGGCTATTGGTATTGCTGATGCAGTTCATATATATACTATTTGGCTCATGTATAAAAAAGAGGGACAAAATAATTATGATGCAGTAGTGCATAGCATACAAAAAAATATGCTTCCTGTTTTTTTGACTTCACTAACAACTGCTATAGGATTTGCAACACTTACTATCTCAAAAGTTGTACCAGTATTTACACTAGGAATTGCTACTGCTAGTGGAGCTATTTTGGCATTTTTGATTAGTCTATTTTGGATGCCAGCCGTTTTACTGATACTAAAAAAAGATATCAAACCAAAAGTAAAATCAACCAAAACAGTTGATAAAAAACCTTTAGGATATGGAAAATTCATCATCAATAATGACAAAAAAATTATCATTATAACAACTGTGATATTTACTATACTGGCAATTGGACTTTTTAAAGTCAAAGTTGATAGTAATACCATACGATACTTTGATGAGAGTGTAGAGATACGAAAATCAACAGAATTTTTAGCACAAAACTTAACTGGACCAATGGCATATGAGATTATAGTAGATAGTGGCAAAGTAGGAGGTATTAAAGATCCAGAGTTTTTAAAGAGTGTTGAGAAATTTTATAAAGATTATCAAGAAAAGTTTCCAGATGTTAGACATCTAAGCTCTATCATGGATATAGTAAAAAGATTTAACAAGGTTTTAAATCATAAAGACGAGATACCAAACAATCAAAACCTAATAGCACAATATTTGCTACTTTATTCTCTATCTCTTCCACAAGGTATGGAGTTAAATGATAAAATGGACATAAATGAACAAAAATTAAGAATAACTGGTCGAATCAACATAGTAGATACTTCAAAAGATTTGCAGATGATAAAGTATGCTCATGATTGGTGGGAAAAAAACACTCCATATAGTGCTATCGTAAATGGTCAAACGGCAATGTTTGCATATATGCAAAGAGATGTGACTGATACTTTGATATATTCACTATCTTTGGCAATTTTGTTAGTATCTTTTGTGATGCTGGTTATCTTTAAAAAAATTAAACTTATTTGGATTTTTATACTACCAAATATACTGCCTGTTATGCTAGTAGTTGGTCTTATGGGTTGGATAGGGATTAATATAGACATAGGAGTTGCGATTGCTGGAGCTATTATCATAGGAGTGGCTGTTGATGATACGATACACTTTTTGGTCAAATATTTTGATGCTAAAAAGAGAGGATTATCACTAGAGGAGTCATTTGATGATGTACTTAGATATGCTGGAAAAGCTATGAGTTTTACTACATTGATTTTAAGTATATCATTTGGTCTGTTTGCTTTTAGTACATTTACTCCAAATCAAAACTTTGGTATCGTAACGGCTTCAGCACTTGTTATAGCTTTGGTTGTGGATCTGTTATTGTTACCTGCTATGCTTAGTTTGAGCGATAGGAGGTCAAAATGAGTTGATGAATAAATACTCATTAACTCATATCGCTACTTTACGGTGTTCATTTTGCATAAGTTTTTCAGCAAGCCATATACCATAGGGGTCAGAGTTAAACTTTTAACTTTTTCAATATTTTACTAACTCCAGCACCGCTCAACTTTAAAAATCTTGCAATCTCACTTTGCATAAAACCATCTTGATAAGCTTTTAGTATTGCTTCATTTCTCTCTTTTTTTGACATTTTATCATTAAAATAATCTTCAAGTTTTAATCTTTGTTCTATCTTTTTAGGATTTGATTTGTAGGCGATGGTCTCTTTTTGAAACTGCTCTATCTTTTTAAACTCTTGTTCACTCATTTTTATACCAATTGCCTTTAACAGTTCACTAACGCTATCATACCATTGTAAAACAAAACTATCTCTCATACAAGGTCTGATAGAGCCTTTGATGATATCATGTAAAAGGGTATATTTGTATTCACCAACTTTTTTACTTATCTTTGCATCAATTGGGTTAAATTCAAGATATTTAAAAAGTATAAAAAGATAATTTTGATCAAAAACATACCAAGACTTAAATCGTCCTTGCCAAAAATGTCCTGATCGTTTGTATTTTTTGTTGTAATATTTTGCATATGTTGAGTTTATCTGTCTCATACCGTGTGAGAGATTTTCTCTTGTGTTTTCTAAAAGTAGATGATAATGGTTGTTCATCAGTACAAATCCGTGTATAGTAAAATCATAATGAGATGATACTTCACAAACAATCTCTAAGAACTTCTCTTTATCTGCTGTTGAGTTAAATATATCTCCTCTATTTACTCCACGGTTAATGATATGGTGAAAACCTGCATCTTCTATTCTCATTTTTCTTGGCATGATAACTCCTACTGTTGGAATTATAGCGAGTAAAAGTTAATAGTTGAACTCTGACCCCATGGTCCTGCGAATATTCCTCTCCTCGTACTTGTTATAAATTTTTTAATAACTCTTGCTCTGAAATAATTAACATATCAGTATCTGGTCTTTTTCTATATTTAATTGCATCTTCAATTTTATTACCATATGCACCATGTTTCCATTCTGGATTACCATAAGAACCTATAATTAGATAGTTGACATCTAATGTTAATCTATTTTTAATAGTAATATTTTTTTCTTTTAATTTCTGTTTAATTATACTTTTATCTTTAGCAAAAATACCACTACAACAACAAATAGTGTTGTTTTTTATAGAAACATCTTTATCTAAAATAACATCTAAAGACATAATTTTTTTTAGCTTATTTTTATATTTATTCAAACTTTCAGATGAAAAGTCTTTTTTTTCTAAAATTTCATATGTAGCTTCGTATATATAGTTTACTAGAAAATTTTTTTGTATATTTTCTTTTAAAAATTTTTCTTCTATCCAACTAAGTACAAAATATGCCTCATCTTTATTTACTAAATCATCTGCTAAAATTCCTCGACAAACTCCAATAAGTTCATCTATATCTCTTTGGATTATTCTTTTTTCATTAAAATGATATGTATCCATATTTTACCCTTCATATTTATACGAAACATATTGTTTTAAATCTTTATCATAAAATTTGCCATTTTGCAATAAAGATACAAAATCAAAAACTGTCATTTCTAAAATTCTGTCTTTTAAAATTTTATTTTTTTCTTCATTTGGTTTGTAAATTTGTATTTTTATATAACCTTTGTCAATGGATTGTTCTTGAATTTTTAAACTTTTTACTGTTTTGTTTTTTGAATTATCTTTTATCTCAATAGGAGAAGTTATCGTTGTTTTTGTA
>JALWLB010000123.1 GCA_027081145.1 Campylobacterales bacterium | reverse complement strand
TACATGATAACACTCTTTTAAGAGAAGCAAAATCTTTTGGTTTTTCTGATAGATTTATTGCATCTTTAATCAAAGTTGATGAACAAGATGTCTATAATGCAAGAAAAAGATTAAAAATTGAGCTTGACTATAATGAAGTTGATACTTGTGCATCTGAATTTAAAGCATTAACACCCTATCTTTATTCAACTACACCTATACATGATATGAGTTATTTAAAAAAGATACAAAAACAAGATAAGAGTGAAAAAAAGGTTTTAATTATTGGTGGTGGACCAAATAGAATAGGGCAGGGTATAGAGTTTGATTACTGTTGTGTGCATGCCTCTTTTGCTCTAAATGATATGGGTGTAAAAACTATCATGTATAACTGTAATCCTGAAACTGTATCAACAGATTATGATATTAGTGATGTTTTATATTTTGAGCCAATAGATTTTGAAAGAGTAAGAAGTGTAATTGAAAGAGAAGATCCAGATGGTGTAATAGTCCATTTTGGTGGACAAACTCCATTAAAATTATCAAAAGATCTTGCTAAAATTGGTGCCAAAATTATAGGCACAACAGCTGATGTGATTGATTTAGCAGAAGATAGAGATAGATTTTCTCGTTTTATTAAACAAATTGGTATAAAACAGCCAAATAATGCTACTGCAACAACAAGACAAGAAGCACTACTGTGTGCAAAAGAGATTGGATATCCAGTGCTTGTTAGACCTAGTTATGTTTTGGGTGGAAGAGCTATGAAAATAGTGTATAACGAAGATGAGTTAAGTCGCTACATGATAGAAGCAGTAAGTGTTAGTAACGATTCACCAGTTTTGATAGATAAGTTTTTAGATAGAGCAATTGAGATAGATGTTGATGCTATTAGTGACAAAAAAGAGGTCTATATTGGTGGCATAATGCAACATATTGAAGAGGCTGGAATACATAGTGGTGATAGTGCATGTTCTCTTCCCCCAGTTTCTCTCTCTTTAGAAACTTTACAAGAAGTTGAAAGATTTACCAAAAAAATAGCACTAGGACTTGGAGTTCAAGGATTGTTAAATATTCAGTACGCAATTTACAAGAATGAAATCTATATAATTGAAGTAAATCCAAGAGCTAGTAGAACTGTACCTTTTGTCTCAAAAGCCACAGGCATTGCTTTGGCAAAAGTTGCAACTAGAGTCATGTATAAGGGTGATTTGATAGAGGCATTAAATTTTTATGATAAATTTGGTGTAATCTATAAAGAAAATGGGGTGTATAAACCAAAAATAAAAGATCATGTAAGTGTAAAAGAGGCGGTTTTTCCATTTAATAAACTCTCAGGTGCAGATTTGATTTTGGGTCCAGAGATGAAATCTACTGGTGAAGTAATGGGTATTAGTGATACATTTGCACTCTCCTTTGCGAAGAGTCAATTTGCTAGTAATAATAAACTTCCAATATCAGGGACTGTTTTTATCTCTTTGAGTGATATTGATAAAGTATTTGCAAAAGAGATAGGAGAGAATTTTAAAAACATTGGTTTTAATATTGTAGCAACTAGTGGAACTCATCAAGCTTTAAAAGAGTCAAACATAACATCTGAGCTTGTATTAAAAATAAGTGAAGGAAGACCAAATATAGAGGATAAATTAAGAAACTCAGAAGTTCAATTAGTGATAAATACAAGCGATAATAAAGCAAGTAAAGATGACGCAAAAAAGATAAGACAGAGTGTTTTACGAATGAATATTCCATATTTTACAACTATTGCAGCAGCAAAAGCTGCAAGTGAAGCGATTGCTTCGTTAAAAAGAAATAAAAATATTATACCAAAGGCGGTTCAAGATTATCTATCTTGCTCAAACTGATACAACAGTAGGCTTTTTATCTTTTGATAAAGTAGCCTTAGCCAAAGCAAAATGTAGAGATATAAACCAACCTTTCTTAATGTGTGTAAGCTCTTTTAAAAAACAAAAATCTTTAACAAGAACTCCACAAAAATATAAAAAGATGATAAGAAGATCAAATAAAACAAGTTTTATCTATCCAAATAAAAAAGCTATTCGTGTAGTAAAAGAGGGTGTACATAATAAATTTTTAAAAAAATTTGATTTTCTATATTCAAGTTCAGCAAATATGAGTGGTAAAGATTTTGATACAAAGTTTGCTTATAAAAAGGCTGATATTATTGTTTTGGACAAAAGGGGATTGCACTCTAATCAAGCTTCAAAAATATATAAAATTTCAAAATACAAAATTTTAAAAATCAGATAGTAACAGTATAGTTTTGTAACATTTTTTTTCAGATTTTAACAAAAGGTCAATAATAGTTTTTTTTTAATACCAAATCTTATATAATGATTTAATATAATTTATAGAAAGATCAAAAATGAAGTATATAATTTGTCTGTTATTAAGTATTGGATTGTATGGATTTGACTCACTAAAAGAGGTACAAAAACCACAATGGGTGCAAGATTATGAAATATTAGTTGCACTTGATGCAAAAACAAGTAATTCGCTTCTTGGTATTGATAGTAATAATAATGGTGTAAGAGATGATGTAGAGTATTTTATATTAAAAATATATGCTAACGACTCTTTTCAAGCAGATATGTTTTTAATGTCAGCAAAATTGATTCAAGATATTTTTAAACTACCAAAAGATACCCCACAAAAAACTAGAGTAAAATTGGATAGTGATTTGATAAAGCTTTATACTTGCAGAGACTATATAGTATATAAAAAAGAAGATCCTAAGATCATAAAACAAGAGTTACAAAATAAATTGCTTATAAAAAGAAAAATTTTAAATAATAAATCAAGACTACAGGCATATATTGAACATAAAAACAAACTTCCATTTAAATTTGATACTCTAACAAAAGAGCAGTTGTTAAAAGATAAACAAAATTGTAATAATATTTATCAGTCATATTATGAAAATAGAGATAAAAAAGTAGTTAAAAAAAGAACAAAATCAGATACAGTACTTACAAATTTAAATTAATAATAACTCTAAATATTTAATTATTTATACAAAATGCCATTAGAGCTCTTTTTTATTATCCTTTTTAAAAGGAAGCAAAAAAGAGTTTTTTTTTGTTGAGTTACTAAATATTCTTGACTTTAAATTTATTTTTTTATATACTCACCCCTCAATTATAAGGTCATTTAAATATGACAAGTTCTTTTAAGGAAAGATATAAATGGAAAAGATAAGGCTTAAGCTCAAAGCTTATGATCATAGAGTTTTAGATAGATCAGTAGCAGCAATTGTTGATGCTGTTAGAAGAACAGGTGCCCAAATCAAAGGTCCAATACCGATGCCAACAAAGATTAAAAAATATACAGTTTTAAAATCTCCTCATGTAAATAAAGATTCAAGAGAACAGTTTGAAATTAGAGTTCATTCGAGGCTTATTGATATCGTTTCAGCCACAACTGATACTGTAGATTCGCTTATGAAACTTGATTTGGCTCCTGAGGTCAATGTTGAAGTAAGAGCTATGGGCAAATAGGGAGAAAAATATATGGAATATATAGTAGAAAAAATTGGAATGAGTAGAACGATAGAAGTACCAAGTATTCCAGTTACACTTGTTAGAGTAATAGATACGAAGGTGTGTGAAATTGATGAAAATAAAAGAGCAATTGTAGCTTATTCAAAAAATAAGCAAATGAACAAAGCAATTGCTGGACAACAAAAAAAATACAACTTACCAAAAGAGTTTAATAGTTTTATGACTTTAAGTGTAGCAAATGAAGAAGTTGGTGATTTGGATTTGAGTCCACTTAATGAAGCAAAAAAACTTAAAACCACTTTTAAAACAAAAGGAAGAGGTTTTAGTGGTGTTGTAAAAAGATGGAATTTTGGAGGAGGTCCAGATAGTCACGGTTCAAGATTTCATAGACGAGTAGGTTCAATCGGTAATGCCGAGTGGCCAGGTCGAGTTATGAAAGGTAAAAAAATGCCAGGACATTATGGGAATGTAACAGTAAGTGTAAAAAATGAGATAGTTTCATTTGATAGTGAGACTAAAGTACTTGCTCTAAAAGGTGCAGTTCCTGGAGCAAACGGAGCATTAGGAAAAATAAGGATTATAAAATGAGTAGTGCAGTAATATTAGATGATAAATTTAAAAAAAGTGCAGAAATTCAATTACCAGAAAGATTTAATGAAATTAGTCCGCATAACTCATATTTATATATTAAATCATATCAAGCAGCACTAAGAGCAAATAGTGCTCATACAAAAACTAGAAGTGAAGTAAGAGGTGGTGGTAAAAAACCATATTCGCAAAAAGGTGGTGGTCGCTCCCGTGCAGGTTCAACCAGAAGTCCAATTAGAGTAGGTGGTGGAGTTGCACATGGTCCAAAAAACAATAAAAACTATTTTCAAAAAGTTAATAAAAAGCAAAAAAAACTATCACTACTGTTTGAATTAAATGAAAAAGCCAAGCAGGGAAAACTATTTGTTATGGACTCTATTGTTATTGATTCAGGCAAGACAAAAGATGCATTCAATTTTGTTCAAAATATATGTTCAAGAGATCTATTGGTTGTTAAAGAGTTAATTGATGAAAAAACTTTTTATGCTTTTAGAAATTTAAAAAACAGTTATCTTATAGAGCCAAATGAGCTAAATGGATATACAGTAGCAGCATTTGATTCTATAGTAATCGAAAAAAGTGTTTTCGAGACTTTAATAAAAGAGGGCTAATATGGCAGATATAACAGATATAAAAGCAATACTTTATACTGAGAAGAGTTTAGCTCTTCAAGAAAATGGAGTTGTAGTTATTCAAACAAGTCCTAGAATGAGTAAAAATAGCTTAAAAGAGGTTTTAAGAGAGTATTTTGGTTTTATTCCATTAAAGATAAACTCTATGAGAGTAAATGGAAAAGTGAAAAAGTTTAAAGGTATTCAAGGAAAAAGAGATAATTACAAAAAATTTTATGTAACTCTTCCTGAGGGTGCAAAAATAGAAAGTTTGGAGGTTTAAAATGGCGATTAAATCATATAGACCATATACTCCTAGTAGAAGATATATGACTGGACTTGATTCAAGTGATATTACAGCAAAGCCGAGTGTTCGATCGCTTCTAAAAAATCTTCCAAGAAGTGGAGGAAGAAACAATAGAGGAAGAATTACCTCAAGACATAAAGAAGCAGGAGCTAAAAAACTATATAGAATTATAGATTTTAAAAGAAGAAAATTTGGTATTGTAGGAACTGTAAGTGCAATAGAGTATGATCCATATAGAAATAGTAGAATTGCTCTTATAACATATGCAGATGGAGAAAAAAGATACATTATTCAACCTTCTGGTTTAAAGGTTGGTGATAAAATTGAATCAGCTGAGGGTGGTTTAGATGTTCAAATTGGTAATGCGATGAAGATGAAAAACATTCCTGTTGGAACAATTATCCACAATATTGAACTTAAACCTGGTAAAGGGGCTCAAATAGCGAGAAGTGCAGGTGGTTATGCTCAGCTTATGGGTAAAGAGGATAAATATGTAGTCTTAAGATTGCCAAGTGGTGAAATGAGACAGGTATTGAGCGAGTGTATGGCAACAATTGGAACAGTTGGAAATGAAGATTGGTCAAATGTTGTTATCGGAAAAGCTGGAAGAAATAGACATAGAGGTATAAGACCTCAAACGAGAGGTAGTGCTATGAATCCAATTGATCACCCACATGGTGGAGGTGAAGGAAAGACAAATAGTAGTCGTCACCCTGTTACTCCTTGGGGTATGCCTACAAAAGGTTTCAAAACTAGAAGAAAAAAGGCTAGTGATAAATTAATTATCTCTAGAAAAAAAGGAAGATAGATGGCTAGAAGTTTAAAAAAAGGTCCCTTTATTGATGCACATCTACTTAAAAAAGTAAATGCAGCAAAAGAGAGTGGAGACAAAAAACCCATAAAAACTTGGTCAAGAAGAAGTACAATTTTACCAGAAATGATAGGCTTAACTTTTAATGTCCATAATGGTAGAAGTTTTATACCTGTATATATTACGGAAAATCATGTAGGATATAAGCTTGGTGAATTTGCACCAACTAGAACATTTAAGGGCCATAAGGGCACTGTACAAAAGAAGATAGGTTAGTGATATGAGTAGAGCAGTATTAAAATTTATAAGACTTTCGCCAACAAAAGCTAGACTTATTGCAAAAGAGATTCAAGGTATGAATGCTGAATTGGCACTTGCGAGTTTAGAGTTTATGCCAAATAAGGCAGCTGGTATTATATCAAAAGTGATAGCATCCGCATTGGCAAATGGTGATTTTGAGCCAGAAGAAGCGACAATTATATCATGTAGAGTTGATAAAGGTCCAGTTTTAAAAAGATTTAAACCAAGAGCGAGAGGTAGTGCATCTAGAATAATGAAACCAACTTCTCATATCATAGTCGAAGTAGATCAAGCAAAAAAGAAGGAAAGTTAATATGGGTCAAAAAGTAAATCCTATAGGATTAAGATTAGGACTTAATAGAAATTGGGACTCAAGATGGTATCCATCTCGTGAAACAAGAGTATCCAACATTGGCGAAGATCATAAAATAAGAACTTTTGTAAAAAAAGAGTTATACTATGCTGGAATTGCTCAAATAATTATTGAAAGAAGAGCAAAAAAGTTAAGAGTAACGATTGTTGCAGCAAAACCTGGTCTTATTATCGGTAAAAAAGGTGCGGATATTGAAAAACTAAGATCAAAACTCAATAAACTAATAGCAAAAGATGTGTATGTAAATATTAAAGAGGAGAGAAAACCTCAAGCCTCAGCACAACTTGCAGCCGAAAATGTTGCCAATCAGCTTGAAAGAAGGGTTGCTTTTAGAAGAGCAATGAAAAAGGTTATTCAAGGTGCAATGAAAAGTGGAGCCAAAGGAATCAAAGTTTCAGTTGCTGGAAGATTGGGTGGAGCTGAAATGGCTAGAACTGAGTGGTATCTTGAAGGTCGTGTTCCTCTTCATACACTTAGAGCAAAGATAGATTATGGTTTTGCAGAAGCTCAAACTACTTATGGAATTATAGGTGTAAAAGTTTGGATTTTTAAAGGTGAAGTTCTTGTAAAATCACAAGCACCAGTTGTTGCTAAAGAGGATGAAACAAAAAAGAAAAGAAGAGGTAAATAACCATGTTGATGCCTAAAAAAACAAAATATGCTAAACAGATGAAAGGTAGAAATAGGGGTAAATCTTATCGAGGTTGTACTATTGCATTTGGTGAGATAGCAGTTAAAGCAATTGAAGCTGGTAGAATTGATTCTCGCCAAATTGAAGCAGCAAGGGTTGCAATGACAAGACATGTTAAAAGAGAAGCAAAATCTTGGATAAGGGTTTTTCCTGATAAACCTCTTACAAAAAAACCATTGGAGACTAGAATGGGTAAAGGTAAAGGTTCTGTAGATAGATGGGTTATGAATGTTAAACCAGGAAGAATTATTTTTGAAATGGCTGGAGTTAATGAAAATTTAGCAAGAGAAGCGTTTGCACTTGCTATGAGTAAGTTGCCATTTAAAACAAAAATTATAACACTAGAGAATGAAAATGAAATATACTGAGCTAAAAGATAAAAGTACAAAAGAGTTATTGGAAATTTTGAAAGAGAAAAAGGTGTTGCTGTTTAAGCTGAGAGCTAAGCTTAAAACTATGCAATTAACAAATCCAAATGAAATTCGTGAAGTTAAAAAAGATATAGCAAGAATAAATACTGCTATTTCAAATCATAAAAGTAAGGCGTAAAAATGGCTTTAAAAAGAGAAATTAGTGGCACAGTAGTAAAAAAAGCTGGAAATAAAACCATCACAGTTTTAGTTGAGAGAAAAGTAGTGCACCCAAGATACCATAAAATTGTAAAAAGATTCAAAAAATATTTAGTACATGATGAAAATAATAGTGCAAATATAAATGATAAAGTTGTTGCAATTGAATGCAGACCACTTTCTAAAACTAAATCATTTAGACTCAAAGAGATTATTTCTACAGGAGTTAAATAATGATACAAAGTTTTACAAGACTAAATGTTGCAGATAATAGTGGTGCAAAAGAGATAATGTGTATTAAAGTATTGGGTGGAAGTAAACGAAGATATGCAAGTGTTGGAGATGTTATTGTTGCTTCAGTAAAAAAGGCTATTCCAAATGGAAAAGTTAAAAAAGGTCAAGTTGTAAAAGCTGTTATTGTTAGAACAAAAAAAGAGATTCAAAGAGAAAATGGTTCATTAATAAGATTTGATGAAAATGCTGCAGTTATACTTGATGATAAGAGAGAGCCTATTGGAACCAGAATATTTGGTCCAATTAGTCGTGAAGTGAGATATGCAAATTTCATGAAAATAGTTTCACTTGCACCGGAGGTATTATAATGGCTATAAAATTTAAAATAAAAAAAGGTGATAAAGTTAAAATTATTGCAGGTGATGATAAAGGCAGTGTTGGTGAAGTTTTACAAGTATTGCCTAAAAGTTCACAAGTGATTGTTGCTGGATGCAAAGTAGTAAAAAAAGCTATTAAACCAACTGAACAAAAACCTGAGGGTGGATTTGAAAAGAAAGAGATGCCTATTCATATCTCTAATGTTGCAAAAGTTGAAGGTGAATAGAAATGGTAAGATTAAAAGAGAAATATAATAATATAATCAAACAAGAGCTTGTTAAAGAGTTTGATATAAAAAACCCTATGCAAATACCAGCACTTGAAAAGATTATTATAAGTGTTGGTGCTGGAGAGGATTCAAAAGATAGCAAAGTATTACAAAATATTCAAGATACAATCTCTTTGATAGCAGGGCAACATGCAGTTATTACAAAAGCTAAGAAATCAATTGCAGGATTTAAACTTAGAGAAGGTTTTCCAGTAGGAGTTAAAGTTACACTTCGTGGAAAAAATATGTTTGTTTTTTTGGATAAGCTTATCTCTGTAACTCTGCCTAGAGTAAAAGATTTTAGAGGTGTTAGTAGAAATGGATTTGATGGAAGAGGAAACTATAGTTTTGGTTTAGATGAACAGTTGGTTTTTCCAGAAGTCGAATATGATAATATTATAAAAACACATGGAATGAATATAACATTTGTAACAACAACAGAAAATGACAAAGAGGCATTTAAATTGTTAGAGTTATTTGGTATTCCATTTGCGAAAGGTCGTGTATAATGGCAAAAAAATCAATGATAGCAAAAGCTAAAAGAAAAGCAAAGTTTAGTACAAGAGCATATTCAAGATGTCAAATTTGTGGGAGACCGCACTCTGTTTATAGAGATTTTGGAATATGTAGAGTATGCTTTAGAAAAATGGCAAACGAAGGTAAATTACCTGGTGTTAAAAAATCAAGCTGGTAGGGAGAAGTAATGGTTAATGATTTGGTTGCAGATGCACTTACAAGAATAAGAAATGCTTCTATGCGAAGACTTGAAGCTACAAAGCTTCTTCACTCAAAACTCGTAGAGTCTATAGTGAAGATTTTTCAAGAAAAAGGTTATATTGAAAGCTTTAATATTATAGAAAAAGATAATAAAAAATTTATCAATGTAATACTTAAATATGATGATAATGGAAATCAAGTGATTAATGAAATTAAAAAAATATCAAAGCCTGGTCGTCGTGTTTATAAAGGTGCAAAAGAGATAAAAAGATTTAAAAATGGTTATGGAACTATAGTAGTGAGTACTTCAAAAGGTGTACTGAGTAATGAAATCGCTTATAAAGAGGGTGTTGGCGGTGAATTACTATGCAGTATATGGTAAAAAATATTTTACGGTATTCGATAAAGTCGTAGTCAAGTAAAAGGAAAATATATGTCAAGAATTGGGAAACAACCGGTTTTAATACCTAGTGGTGTTGAAGTAAAATGTGAAAATGGTATTTTATATTTTAAAAAAGGTAACATCGAAAAAGAGCTAAATACAAAAAATTTAGTTAATATTGAGATAAAAGATAATCAAATAGTTTTTTCTCCAAAAAGTGATGATAGATCTGATAGAGCATTTTGGGGTACATTTAGAGCTTTGAGTCAGAATATTGTAGATGGAATAACTAAAGGATTTGAAAAAAAATTGGAAATAAATGGAGTTGGTTATCGTGCAGCTGTTAAAGGTAATGTACTTGAACTTCAATTGGGTTTTTCACATCCGATTAACTATAATTTTCCTAAAGATATTAAAATATCAGTTGAAAAAAATTTGATTACTATTAGTGGCGATGAAAAACAAAGAGTGGGACAAATTGCAGCTGAAATTAGAAGCTTTAGACCACCTGAGCCTTACAAAGGAAAAGGTGTTAAATATTTGGATGAAACAATTATTATGAAAGCCGGTAAGTCGGCAAGCAAATAGGGGTTAAGATGAGAACGAAGTTATTAAATAAAAAAAATAGATTAAAACTAAAAAGAATCAGAAGAGTTAGAGCAAAAATTTTTGGTACAGAAACTTTTCCTCGAGTTGCAATTTTTAAATCAAACAGATATGTTTCAGCTCAAGTAATTGATGATCTAAATGCAACAACATTAGCAAATATTGATGGTGTAAAGTTAGGACTTAAATCAAATAAAGAGGGTGCTAAAAAAGCTGGTGAACTATTAGCAAAAGAACTTAAGAGTAAAAAAATTGATAAAGTTGTGTTCGATAAAAGAGCTAATAAGTATCATGGTGTTGTAGCAGCATTTGCTGATAGTTTACGAGATAATGGCATTGAGTTATAAGGAAAAAGTGATGAATAAAATAAATAAAGAAGAGTTTGAAGAGTCTATAGTTAATATTGGAAGAGTTACAAAAGTTGTTAAGGGTGGTAGAAGATTTAGGTTTACTGCTTTGGTTGTTGTTGGCAACAAAAATGGTTTAGTCGGGTATGGTTTTGGAAAAGCAAAAGAGGTTCCGGATGCAATAAAAAAAGCTGTTGATGATGCTTTTAAAAATATTATAGAGGTTAAAGTCAAAGGCTCAACAATAGCACATGATATTGAAGTTAAATATAATGCAAGTAGAATACTTTTAAAACCAGCTTCAGAGGGTACTGGTGTAATTGCTGGTGGTGCGGCTAGACCAGTTTTAGAACTCGCTGGGATAAAAGATATCTTAACTAAATCACTTGGATCAAATAATCCGGGAAATCTTGTAAGAGCAACTATAAAAGCTCTTAGTATGATTAAGCAATAAAAGGATAATAAAAATGGCACTACATAATTTAACTCCAGCTAGTGGATCTACTAAAAATAGAAAAAGAGTAGGTCGTGGGCAAGGAAGTGGTATGGGAAAAACTGCCACAAGAGGATCAAAAGGACAAAAGTCAAGAACGGGCTTTTCTAGAAAAAGAGGTTTTGAAGGTGGACAACAGCCACTACAAAGAAGATTACCAAAAATAGGTTTCTCTTCAAGAGTAATTAAACCTTATGCTATTAATGTACAAAAAATTACAAAGATATCAGAGCTTGAAGAGATTACAATCGAATCTATTAAAACTGTACATAAATTTCCATCAACTGTAAAAAAAGTTAAGCTAATAGGTGCAAATGCAAAAAACCTTGCTTCAAAAATTAAAGATGAAAATGTACTCTATAGTGGTATGAATAAATGAGTAAAGATCTTATAAATAAGATATTAATTACTTTTGGTTTTTTATTAGCTTATAGAGTTCTTTCATATGTTCCAGTTCCTGGAGTAAATATTGATGTAATTAAACAATTTTTTGATTCAAATGCAGGCAATGCACTTGGGATGATAAATATGTTTAGTGGAGATGCAGTAAGCAGACTTAGTATTATCTCTTTGGGTATTATGCCTTATATTACTGCTTCGATCATAATGGAGCTTTTAGCAGCAACTTTTCCAACTCTTGGACAAATGAAAAAAGAGAGAGATGGGATGGTTAAATATATGCAAATTATTCGATATGCAACTGTAGTAATTACTCTTGTTCAAGCTATTGGTATCTCCATGGGACTTCAAAGTTTAGGTGGACAAGGACAACCTGCTATTATGATAGATATGAGTATATTTATTCCAATAGCTGCAATTTCTATGCTAACTGGAACTATGATGCTTATGTGGATAGGTGAACAGATAACCCAAAGAGGTATAGGTAATGGAATATCTTTGATTATTTTTGCCGGAATTGTTTCAGGATTGCCTTCTGCAATTGGTGGTACAATTAATCTGTTAAATACTGGTGAATTAAACTTTCCTGTTATTCTTGGTATATTGGCAATTATACTTATTACTATTGGTGTTATTATCTATATAGAGCTTGGAGAGCGAAGAATACCCATATCATATTCAAGAAAAGTTATGATGCAAAATCAGAGCAAAAGAGTTATGAATTATATTCCAATAAAAGTAAACTTAAGTGGAGTAATTCCTCCTATTTTTGCGAGTGCTGTTTTGATGATGCCATCAACTATACTTCAAGCAAGTTCTAATCCAACTCTTTTGATGATAAGTGATTGGCTTAGTCCAAATGGATATCTGTTTAATGTACTGATGTTTTTATTTGTTGTTTTCTTTGCATATTTTTATGCATCAATTGTATTTAATGCAAAAGATATATCTGAAAATTTAAAAAAACAGGGTGGTTTTATACCGGGAGTAAGACCTGGTAATAGTACAGCAGAGTTTATAAATGAAGTTGCGGGAAGATTAACGCTAACTGGTGCGATCTATTTAGGACTTATTTCAACTATTCCATGGCTTTTGGTTAAATCTATGGGTGCATCATTCTATTTTGGGGGAGTAGCAGTATTAATTGTTGTACAAGTTGCACTAGATACTATGAGAAAAATAGAAGCACAGGTTTATATGAATAAATATAATACTTTAGGTTCTGTAGGTCTTTAAATAAGTGGGTATTGCAATAAGAAAACCATTAGAGTTAGAAAAACTTAGAGTTTCTAACTCTTATGTTGCAAAAACATTAAACTATCTAAAAAAAAATATCACTATTGGAATGAGTTTAAATGAGATAAATCAAATGGGTGAAGAGTTTATATACTCTTTAGGAGCTAAACCATCGTTCAAAGGATTGTATGGATTTCCATCTGGAGTATGTACATCGCTTAATGAAGTTATTATTCATGGAGTTCCTAATGAAACAAAAATACAAGAGGGTGATATTTTAGGATTAGATATTGGTATTGAAAAAGATGGCTGGTTTGGAGATGGAGCCATAACAATCCCTATAGGAAAAATATCATCTGAAGATGAAAGAATCATTGCATGTTCAAAAGATGCACTTGATTTTGCTATTGAGATTATTGAAAGTGGAATGAGAT